>JBAUWG010000506.1:0-14456 GCA_049583675.1 Desulfobacterales bacterium
CTATGCCGGACAAGCGGAAGACAGACGACAGAGGGCGGAGGACAGAAAATCAGAGGTCCGAAGTCAGAGGCCGGAGGTCGGCGCTTGATGCTTTTGCCTCAAACCTAAAGCGAAGCGCTCCTCCAACCTAACGCCGCCGCAGGCGTTTTATCGTCCATCGTCCGAGCGAAGCGGTCGTCCATCTTCCCTCGGGCATCTGTCACCAATCATAAATCATATATCATCAATCGAAACATGGTTCCTTTAACGGTTCATTCATATTACTCATTAATGTGGGGCACATGCTCTCCGGAAAAGATCTGCGCCGCTGCAAAGCAGCGGGGGTATCGCCGTCTTGCGATTACGGATACCGACAATCTGTATGGTCTGTGGCCTTTTTTAAAGCATTGTGAACATGAGGATGTCACCCCGATTGTCGGTGCGGAAGTGACGGATCCCTCAAACGGATACCGGGCTGTTTGTCTGGTGGAAAACGATCAGGGCTACCAAAATCTTTGCCGGCTTCTGACCCGCCGCCATATGGATCCGCGGTTTGATCTGAAAACCGTTATCCCTTCCTATGCCAAGGGGTTGGTGATCGTCACACCACATCCGGATCTTTTGATACCGTGGCATGAAACCGGGTTAACGGTGGCGGGAATGGTTTCAGGAAAACCGAACGGCACGGCCTTTGAATTGCGGAAAACATCCCGTTATCTGGGGGTCCCGCTGGTGGCCGTGCCGGGAAGTTTTTTTACGGATCCGGATGACTTTAAAATACACCGGCTGCTAAGGGCCATCGATTTGAACACGTCTCTTTCCCGCTTAAAACCGGAAGACACGGCGTCGCCCGATGCCTGGCTGGCGCCGGCAGCAGAATATGCCGAACGTTTCGCCGCATGGCCGGATGTGCTTCGCGCCACGGAAGCCATCGCGGAACGGCTGACATTCACCGGTCCTTGTCATGGATCGGTTCTGCCGCCGTGGATCGATGCGCCCAAAAACTCCGCTTCCAGCCCCGCTTCCAGCCCGGAGGGCTTCCAGGCCGGAGGGCGGATAAATCCGCAGTCCAATAATCCTGATCAAACGCTGAGAAACGCCGCTTATAAAGGGGCGAAAAAACGCTATGGGGATGACCTGTCCGAGGCGGTTGTCGAACGCATGGAGCACGAACTTCATATGATTCAAAAGATGGGATTCTCATCGTATTTTCTCGTGGTTCAGGATATCGTATCCCGCAGCCCGCGCATTTGCGGCAGGGGAAGCGGTGCAGCGTCGCTGGTCGCTTACAGTCTGGGAATCACCAATGTTTGTCCCATCAAACACAACCTGTATTTCGAACGGTTTCTGAATCCGGGGCGTTTAGATCCGCCGGATATCGATGTCGATTTTGCCTGGGATGAGCGGGATGCGGTATTGCAGTCGGTGCTGAACCAATATAAAGGGCATGCCGCATTGATCAGCAATCACGTCTTTTTTCAGCCGCGCATGGCCATACGGGAAACGGCCAAGGTCTTTGGGCTGACCGAACGAGAGATCAATCGCGTCACCAAGCGTCTTCCATGGTTCTGGAAAACGGATTACCCGGAGGAAGATTTTTTTCAATGGTTTAAACGGCTTCCCGGGCTTTCGAATTTTGAATTTCCAAGCCCCTGGCCGGAAATCATCCGCATTGCCCGGCATATCATCGGTGTTCCGCGTTATATTTCCGTTCACCCGGGGGGGGTGGTGATTACGCCTGACCCCGTTGCGCATTATGTTCCTGTTGAACTTGCCCCAAAAGGGGTTCCGATTATCCAGTGGGAAAAAGATGCCGCGGAAATGAGCGGTCTTGTTAAAATCGACCTTCTCGGCAATCGGAGCCTGGCGGTGATTCGGGATGCCATTTCCAACCTTCGGGAAAACGGCACGAAATTTGATGAAGCGTTCTGGGAGCCGGAAGACGACATGGCCACACAGGCCAGCGTGGCAAAAGGAAATACCATGGGCTGTTTTTACATCGAAAGTCCTGCCATGCGCATGTTGCAAAAAAAAACAAAGACCGGCGATTTTAACCACCTGGTGATCAACAGCAGCATCATACGGCCGGCAGCCAACGAATTTATTCGTGAGTACATTCGCCGTCTGCACGGCGGAACCTGGAAACCGGTTCACCCATTGCTGGCAGACGTACTCGAAGAAACTTACGGCATCATGGTGTATCAGGAAGATGTTTCCAAAGCCGCTGTGGCGCTGGCCGGGTTTTCTCATGTCGACGCCGACGGCCTACGCAAAATTATGTCTAAAAAAGATAAAGTGCGAAAATTGGACGATTATAAAGCGCACTTCGTTGCAGGGGCACAAGCCAAGGGGGTTCGTATGGATCAGATCGAGGCCCTTTGGAACATGATGATGAGTTTCAGCGGTTATTCTTTTTGCAAACCCCACAGTGCCAGTTATGCCCGGGTCTCTTTTCAGGCGGCTTATCTGAAAACCCATTATCCTGCGGAATTTATGGCAGCGGTCATCACCAACCAGGGCGGTTTTTACAGCACGTTTGCTTATGTGTCGGAAGCGCGGCGCATGGGGGTAAAAATTCTGCCTCCGGACGTGAATCAGAGCGATATCCGTTGGAAAGGCGCCGCAGGTACCATACGGGCGGGGTTGTCGTCCGTCAAAAATATCCGTTCGGAAACGTGCAACCGTATTGTGACATACCGAAAAGGAAAACCATACCGTGATATCGTCGATTTCCTTGATCGCATTGGGCCGGATGAGACTGAAGCCCGCTCTTTGATAAATGCCGGCGCGTTTGATTTGCTGCATCCAAAAGAGGATCGCGCCGCCTTGTTGTGGGAGGTGATTTACCGGCAAACATCCGGATCAAGGCGATCCGGAGCAGGGGATCTGTTCAAGGAAAGAACGGCCGTATCCAAACCGAAATTCCCGGCGGAAAAGCACCTGTCTCGTTTGCGAAAAGAATTCGAAGCCCTGGGTTTTTTGTGCGACCGGCATCCCATGGTGCTATACGCCGGCATGCTGCAAAAATTGCAGATTGTCAAAGCCGTGGATTTGGATCATTTCATCGGCCGGCATGTACGGGTTGCCGGTCTTTTGATTACCGGCAAGGTGGTGCATACCAAACTCGGCGATCCCATGGAATTTTTGACCTTTGAAGACGATACCGGATTGATTGAAACCGTCTTTTTCCCCAAAGCCTACCGCCGTTTCTGTGCTGTTCTGGATCGAAGCCGGCCCTTTGTCCTCCATGGAAAGGTGGAGGTGGATTTTGACGCCGTGTCCCTGTCCGTAACCCGCGTGGAACCGCTGGAGGTCCGAAGCAGAGAGCATGGCGCATAGGGCAGAGGGCCAGAGGTCGGAAATTAGGAAATAGAAAAGAGAAAAGAGACAAAACCTGGTTCCCTTAAGGTTGGAGGCAAAGAACTATGGACGACGGACGGCTGACAAGAGCGCTGATCTTTTTGCCTTTAGCCTAAAGCGGAGCGCTCCTCCAACCTAACGCTGCCGCAGGCGTTTTATCGTCCATCTTCTGTTGTCTGTCATCCGTCGTCCGTCGTCTGCTTTGATTCGTCGGGCTCGGGCTATAAACCGCCGCCGGACATTTCATTAAATTTGACACCTTGGGAATCCATTTCCAAATCTTTTCGAAGCTCTTTGCCGATTTCGATGAGCTTCGCATATATGTCGAAGCAGTGCGTCATCATCTCTCGGTTGTCTTCATGTAAATACTTCTCAGCCTTCTTTTTTTCCTCTTCGGCAACTTTTTCGATTTCATAAATGATGTCTTTGTACCACATTTTCGACATCGGCAGTTGAATGCTGTAATTTTCGCTGTGCTCATTCAACAAAAAGTTTATTTCAACAGAAGGGTAATTGCCGCTGTAACTGATTTTCATTTCCGCCATGGTTGTTCTCCTTTCCTGCATGCCGATGTTGCGAATAAATTGATATTAAAAAGTGTAATTTCAAATGGATAAATGACTGATGAGAATTATATGTTTATCAAGTTTGTTGTTTTTTTGTCAAACAAATTTTGCTTTTGGTTGCCGAATTCTTAAGAATTCTTTTGTGGGCGACTCCTGATCAAAAGATATCGGAACAATAAAATGATGGAATAATGGAATAATGGTTCCTTTTTATATTTGTAATCATTTTGTCAATTGTGATAGTTTGAAATCCAGTCCGTGTCGTTCGATTCTTCTTGAGAAACCCAAAACCAAGACCCGTTGAAACGCCTTGTTTAGGTGAAAAGCTCCGTCATTTACGATGCGAAGCAGGAGGATAAAGCCATGGGTGACCAAACCACAGACTCAAGTGATCCCAAAGAACCCCACCCTCGCTGGCGACGGTTTGTCCTTAACCGCTGGCTGCTGGCCGGAGTTGCAGCAGTCGTCCTGTATACTTTATTTGGTTTTTTATTGGCCCCATGGCTGGTTCAACGCTATGTGAAAAGCTACGCCGTGGAAAAACTCAAGCGAAAGGTTTCGATTGCCGATGTCCGCATCAATCCTTTCCTGTTTACCTTTGAAGCAAAGGGCTTTGAACTCCGAGAAGCGGATGACCGGCCCATTATCGGTTTCGGCCGGCTGTTTGTTGACTTCGAACTCTCAAGCCTTTTCCGCTGGGCCTGGACATTTGCCGACATTCGTATCGAACGACCGTCGCTGAACCTGGAAATCCAGCCCAACGGCCGCCTCAATTTCGCAGATCTAGCGGACAGCCTTCCAAAGTCCAAAGATACTTCCAATAAAGCGTATTCGCCACCGCGTCTGTTACTGCAACATGCTGAGATTGTTGATGGAAACTTTACTTTCAGCGATCGCTCCGTTCCGACTCCCGCCACCGCGACCTTTACGCCGCTAAATCTCGAGTTCAAAGAGATATCAACCCTTCCGGAACGAAAAGGCCCATACACCATCCAAGCCGAACTGCCCAGAGGCGGCACGGTCGGCTGGAGCGGTAAAGTATCTTTGAATCCGCTCTCTTCCGAAGGCGAGTTAAGTGTAGCCGGCTTCAAGCTGATCACGCCGTGGAAGTTCGTACAAGACGCGGTGCGTCTTGCCCGTCCGGCGGGCGAGGTGAATTTCAGATCTCGCTATCGGGTCAGTTATGAAAAGCATGTTCCTCTACTGGTGCTGCAGGATGCCAATCTGGCGCTAAAGAAACTTTCTCTTACAGAAAAAGGAAAAAACACACCAATGCTTTCATTGGAAGCCGTCGAAGCCTCAGGTATGCGCTTCGATCTTCAACAACACGAACTCTCAGTACCGAACATTACCATACGTGACGGCAAAATCGCCGCATCAGTGGATGAAAAAGGGATATTAAGCTGGCAAACGCTCATTGCGCATCGAGAATCCGCAACCGCGGCGACACGGATTCCTGCAACCTCAACCTCCAATCTTTTGTCCTGGCGCTTGAACACACCTGTCGTGAAAATTGAAAACGTTGCGGTGAATTATATTGATCTCAGTCGCGCCACCCCTTTGAAAATGACCATAAGCGCACTCAATATATTATTGAACGCAACCGCGGAAATCGGCAACGGTCCGATTAAGGCCATTCTAGACGGTCTGAAAGTAAAGTTAAATGGTGTCGCACTTTCGGAGGCCGGAAAAGGCATTCCTCTTTTTAATTTAGACACACTATCATTGGAAAACGGCCGTATTGATATCGGCAACCATGAGATCATGCTCAAGCGCATAAGAACCACTGGCGGAAAGACAAGCGTCGTGCGCGATAAAAACGGCCGGGTTCGGCTCGGCGAAATGCGGGCTCCCGGCGATAACGGTATGCTGAAGCGCAAAATCTCCGAGGCCGGAACGACGGCACAAGCCGAAGGACGCCCATGGTCGTTTCGCCTCAATGATTTTGAGTTAAACGGCTTTAGCATGACGCTGAAAGACCGTACTTTTGTTCCGGACATCGTTTATAAATTGAAAGATATCCGCGTATCATTGAAAAATCTCACCAACGATAAAAAGACGCCTATTGATTTTAATGCCGCTCTCAAGGTGGCTCAAGGTGGAAGCGCCAGGATAAGCGGACAGGCCAGCCAAACCGGAGACCGTGTCGATGCAAGGGCAAAAATAAAGGATATAAACCTCACGCCACTGCAACCGGCCGTAACCAAGTTCACGTTTCTCTCACTTGAGTCCGGCAATATCTCAGTATCAATCCACGCGGACTATCATTCTACAAAATCCGGTCCGCGGTTACGCGCAGCCGGTTCCATGAGTTTGAACAAACTCGGGCTCAATGAAGCCGAGACCGGCGAACGTTTTCTCGATTGGAAGGCGATGTCCGCTAAGGGCATAAAATTTAGTCTTTCACCCCGGCGTCTGAAGATCGATGAAGTAAGGCTGCTGGAACCCGACGCAAAGGTAATGATTTTCAAGGACCACACTACAAATCTGGCCAAGATGCTTAAAAGGACGAATTCCGCCGAGACTGAGATCAAGCCGCATCCCGAGAAAGCCCCGCCTGCGGGATTGAAAGACCGTCAAGAACTTTTTCCAATAAATATCGAACGAGTTCGAGTCGACAACGGATCTGTAAATTATGCTGATCTTAGCCTTGTGTTGCCCTTTGCCGCCCGTGTGACCGACTTTAACGGGGGAGTTATCGGTATCTCCTCTGACAACTCGAAGCTCGCCTCGGTCCAGTTCGAAGGAAAGGTCGACCAATACGGATTCAGTAAAGTTGAGGGCCGGTTGAACCCGTTTTTGCCTAAGAAGTTCACCGATATTGCCGTGTTGTTTCGCAACGTTCGAATGATGCCTTTCAGCCCATACAGTGCTACGTTTGCAGGTCGTAAAATCTCATCCGGGACGCTTAACCTGAATTTGGAATACAAAATTCAAAACGGCGAACTTCTTGGAAACAATAGCATCGTTCTGGATAAGTTCACACTCGGCGAACGTGTTAAATCCCCCGACGCGATCCACCTTCCTCTGGATCTGGCCATCGCACTGCTTAAGGACGCAGATGGTAAAATCGATGTTGCGGTACCGGTACGCGGCAACGTGAACGATCCGAAATTCGGTTACGGGCGTGTGATCTGGCAGGCGTTCGTCAACCTGATTACAAAAATTGTGACCGCACCCTTTCGGGCGTTGGGTCATCTTTTCGGCGGCAACGGCGAGCAGTTGTCTTCCATCGCTTTCAATCCGGGAAGTGCCCATCTGTTGCCGCCGGAGATGGAAAAGATAAAGAATGTATCGGAAGCCCTCAAAAAACGGCCCCAATTGAAGCTGGTGGTGGCGGGCCGCTTCGATCCTGAATCGGACGGTAAGGCGCTGCGCACTGAACGCGTAAAGCGTGCGCTTGCCCTGCAGACAGGTTTGAAACTTGCTCCCAATGAGGAGCCCGGCCTGATTTCTTTTGACACGGCGAAGATGCAGGAAGCGATGGGGAAACTTTTGAAAAAACGCCGGGGGGATGACGCCGTCTCCAAGTTCGTGAAGCAGTATGAAAAAGAAACCGGCAAAAAAGCCAAGCCCATGAATTTCGCCATGGCGCTTGTGGGGTGGAAAAGCTCGGATATTGCCTTTTATCATGCCATGTTCGATGAACTGGTCAAACTGGAACCGCTCACCGATCAGGACCTCATGGAACTCGCCCGGAAACGTGCGATGGCAATCGTGAATCAGGTCAGAGCCGACGGCCATCTGGCCGCCACCCGGGTAATTGCCGGAAGTCCCGGGCCGGTGAAAAAAACCTCGGGCGAAACCGTTAACACCGATCTTTCCCTGGAGGTTATCAAGCCGGCCGCATGAAGACATGAACCATAACATAGTTAATTGTTGAAATTACAGAATGTTGAATGATGATTTGCTTGACATAGCCGGCGCATTATCCTACATTTATTAACAAAAGAAGCGCCGGAAGGATGGAATCGTGGAATGTACGAAAGAATAGTGTTGGCGGAAAGGAATTTACCATTATGATGCTCTCCTCTTTAAGTGCGATTTCTCCTGTGGACGGTCGCTATCGAAAAGCGGTTGAAAAACTGGCTGAATACTTTTCCGAGGCCGCTTTGATCAAATACCGGGTTCGGGTCGAAGTTGAATACTTTATCGCATTACGAAACCTGCCGCTGCCTCAACTCAACGATATCGACAAACAAATGTTTGAACCCATGAGGCGTCTCTATCGGAACTTTTCACTGGAAGCGGCTCAAAACGTCAAAGATATCGAAAAGATCACCAACCACGATGTCAAGGCGGTGGAGTATTTTATCAAGGAACAATTTGAAAAACTGGGATTGCATCGCTATAAAGAATTTGTTCATTTCGGATTAACATCTCAGGATATTAACAACACCGCAATCCCCTGTTCGCTGAAAGAAGCCTGGATAGACGTTTTGGCGCCGCTTCTGGATCAGGTTATCGCTGGGTTGACCGAAAAAGCGAACCACTGGAAACATGTTTCCATGCTGGCGCGTACTCACGGACAGCCGGCCTCGCCCACCGGCATGGGTAAAGAAATTTATGTATTTGTCGAGCGCTTGATCAAGCAAAAAGCCCTGATAACAACCATTCCGTTTTCCGCAAAATTCGGCGGGGCAACCGGTAATTTCAATGCCCATTATGCCGCCTATCCAAACATCGACTGGATTGGATTCGGGAATTATTTTGTAAACGAAGTGCTCGGCCTTGAACGCTCAAAGGTGACGACCCAAATCGAGCATTATGATCATCTGGCTGCATTTTGTGACAACCTTCATCGAATCAACACCATCCTTATTGATTTGGATCGAGACATCTGGTCGTATATTTCCATGGAATATTTTAAACAAAACATCAAAAAAGGCGAGGTGGGATCTTCCACCATGCCTCACAAGGTCAACCCTATCGATTTTGAAAACTCCGAAGGTAATCTGGGTATGGCGAATGCTGTTTTCAGGCATCTGTCATCGAAACTTCCGATTTCAAGGCTGCAAAGAGACTTGACGGATTCCACGGTGACCCGGAATATCGGCGTGCCGATGGCCCATACGGTGATCGCTTTTAAATCATTGTTAAAAGGACTGGATAAGTTGGTTTTAAATCCACAAGCCATTCAGGACGACCTGCAGAAGAATTGGGCGATCATCACCGAAGGGATTCAAACGATTTTGCGAAGGGAAGGGTATCCGGAACCCTATGAAGCCTTAAAAGCATTGACACGAACCCATTCGCGCGTTGACCAAAAGACCCTTTCGGAATTTATAGAAAAACTGGATGTTGCCCCGTCCGTCAAAGACGAATTAAAGAGACTCGCACCGGAAAATTATACAGGAGTCTATGATTTTTGATCGAACATTGAAATTCTGATCCTCTTCAATGATAACATTTGATCCCATCAATACCCCCCTGGAAGGAACCAATCTTATCGAGGCCAGCGCCGGCACCGGCAAGACGCATACCATCACCGGGCTTTTTTTAAGACTGATTCTCGAAAAACATTTCACGGTCAATCAGATACTGGTGGTCACGTTTACCAAAGCCGCCACCGAAGAGCTGAAGGAAAGAATCCGGAATAAGCTTTGCGAAGCGAAATCCGCTTTTTTAAAAGGCTCGAGCCATGATGTCCTCATCGATGGGCTCATTAAAAAAAGTGACGACAGGGCTTTGGCGATCCAATCGATCCAGGATGCATTGGTCAATTTTGACGAAGCCGCCATATTTACGATACACGGTTTTTGCCGGAGAATTCTTCATGAGAATGCGTTTGAAACACAAAGTCTGTTCGATACGGAGCTTGTCGCCGATCCAACGGATATCAAGAAAGAAATTGTCGAAGATTTTTGGAGAAAATATGTTTACAAACTGCCTATGGAATGTATCAGCTACATCCTGAAAAATATATCCGGGCCGGAATATTTTTTAAAACTATCGGCGCTGAAGCGCTCAACAAATCTAAAAATCATTCCCGAACTTGAAAAGCCTGATATGGAAAGCCTTGACAGGTTCAGGGCATTGTTTGAAAACGTGAAAAATTTATGGCCGGGTTCGCGGCTGCAAATGATGCAGTTGTTAAAAGATCCATCGCTGAACGGAAGGATTTACGGCAGTCCGAAGACAGAAATCAATGAAAAAGGGGTTTCGAAAAGAGATGTTGTCATGGGTTCACTATGTGAGGCCATGGACCGGTTCGTTGATGAAAAATCTGTTGGTTTTCCACTGTTTAAAGATTTTGAAAAATTGACGGCCACAAAAATTAAAACCGCGACGCGCAAAAATCATCCTCCCCCTTCACATGAAATATTTGATATCTGTGATGCACTTTTTGATCGGGGAGCCGCCTTAACGGCCGAGATGGAAACCTATATGCTGTATCTTAAAACAGAGTTTTTCACGTTTTTCGGCAAACAACTTTCAGCGGCTAAAAAGCATCGCAATATTTTGTTCTACGACGATCTTTTGACAAAAGTCAAAGACGCTCTCGAAGGTGAAAAAGGACTTAGTCTGGCAACAACCATCCAAAACAAATACCATGCCGGTCTTGTGGATGAATTTCAGGATACGGACGCGGTGCAGTATGCGATTTTCTCCCGCATCTTTCATTCAAAAAAAAACATGTTATTTATGATCGGCGATCCAAAACAGTCTATATACAGTTTCCGGGGAGCGGATATTTTTTCATACATGAAAGCCGCCCAAGATGCAGATGCCAAATTTACGCTCATCAAAAACTGGCGATCGGATCCCGGTCTGATCACCGCAGTCAACACGCTATTTTCAAACACCAGATCTCCGTTTGTATTTGATCGGATCGGATTTGAAACGGGTATCTCCGGGAAAAAAACGGATTCAAGGGGCCCCCAATTTTCACCGGCATTCATCCTGTGGTATTTGGGGAAAAAGGAAAACGAAGATACGTCGAAACCGCTGAGTAAAACCGGATCTGTTCAGCTCATCGCAAAGGCGGTTGCCAATGAAATATCCGGACTTGTCTCTCCGGACAAAAACGCCGCTTGCACCGGCCCGCCGGTCATCCGGAGGGATGGCGCGGCCGCGAGTGATATCGCCGTTCTGGTGCGAACGAACCGGCAGGCGCAACTCATTAAAAATGCGCTCTCATTAAAAAAAATTCCATCGGTTCTTCATAATACGGGAAACATTTTTCACACCCATGAAGCCATGGAAATGGAAAGGGTCCTTTTGGCGGTCGCCGAGCCCGGAAACGAAAGAGTTTATCGTGCAGCTCTCGCGACCGACATCTTCGGCGTCTCGGGTATGGAGATCGATTCAGCCGGCGGTACATCTTTGGCGTTGGAAGAAAAACGGGATAGGCTCAGAAAATATTTCGGGTTGTGGACACAGTACGGTTTTATCCGTATGTTTCGGATGCTTTTGTCCCGGGAAAAAGTCATGGAACGGCTTGTAAAATTTCCGGACGGTGAAAGAAGGTTGACCAACGTCCTCCATCTGACTGAAATTCTTCACCGGGAATCTTATGATAAAAAACTTGGGATGACCGGACTGCTGAAGTGGCTGACGGTCCAAAGAAATACCGATGAGCTTTTATCCGAAACGCATCAGCTTCGCCTTGAAAGCGATGACTCGGCCGTAAAAATCATTACCATTCACAAAAGCAAAGGCCTTGAGTTTCCAATCGTGTTTTGTCCATTTGTCTGGGATGGGGCCTTGATCAAAGACCGCGAAATTCTGTTTCATGATATTGACGATAACGAAACGGCGACCCTCGACCTAGGGTCGAATACCTTCGACCGGCACCTGGTCTTCGCCCAAAACGAACAATTATCTGAAAACTTGAGACTGCTTTATGTCGCACTCACCAGAGCCGTCAAGAGATGCTACCTTGTCTGGGGGCGGTTCAATACCGCTGAAACGTCTGCTTTGGCTTATCTGTTGCACTATCGAGAAGCGTTCGACAACAATATTGAAAAAGAGAATCGGGTTCTATCCTTAAAAAAAAAGGTTTTAGAAAAAAAAGACGCCGATTTTTTTGAAGACCTAAAACAGATTGAAAAAAGATCCCAAAAGGACATACAAATCCTTCCCTTACCCATCGACGATACCGGACATTATCCGGCAAAGGAAGATCAAAAGACATCCTTATCTTACAGACGGTTTTCAGGAGAAATTGATACCACCTGGAAAATCTCCAGTTTTTCACACCTCATCCGCCGCCGGCCTATGGATGAAGAGATTCCGGATCGCGATCCCATTCAGGATGTATATACATCTCCAGCGGAAAATGATGTGAATTTAAAGGATCATGCGGACATCTTTTCCTTTCCAAAAGGAACCCGGGCCGGTATATTTTTTCACGATATCTTCGAACACCTTGATTTTACCCATGACAGCCCTGAACAAAAACGCATATTGGTATTGGACAAGCTTCGTGCCTATGGATTTGAAGCCAAATGGCATGAACCGGTCTGTTCCATGATCGAACATGTGCTTTCAATACCGATAGGCATCGAAAACACCACGCTAACGCTTTCTTCGATTCAATCCGGAAACAGAATCAATGAGATGGAATTCTATTTCCCGTTAAAACCGTTGTCTCCCTCGGGACTTAAAAAGATATTTGCGGATTATGGCGGTATCAAGCTTTTGGAAGATTTTCCGGACCGGCTCGGGAAACTCAGTTTCTCGGTTATCAAAGGGTTTATCAAAGGGTACATCGATATGGTTTTTTATGACCAGGATCGGTTTTGGCTGGTGGACTGGAAATCCAATTTTCTGGGAAAACAGGTTGAGGATTATGCACAGGATTCATTGGCTGCGACCATGAAAAAGGATTTTTACATCCTGCAATATCACTTGTACGTCCTTGCGTTCGTTCAGCATCTTCAGCAGAGAATCCCCGGATTTTCCTATGAGGAACATTTCGGTGGTATTTTTTACATTTTTTTAAGAGGGGTGGATGCCGGAAAAGGCTCGGAATACGGTATTTACAAAGACCGGCCGGATAAGAACCTCGTCGATGCCCTTGGAAACGCTCTTTTAACATAAAATTGAAAACCTGGTACTCCCTTGCAATGAAGGGATTAGAAAAGAGGAAAGAGAAAAAAGATAAAGGGAACCACGGATGAACACGAATAGACACAAATATTTTGAAATATAAGAATGTATCTTTTCATCTTCTAATTCAATTTGCGTTCATTTGTGTTCATTTGCGGTTATCCGTTTCCTATTTTTTAAAATGAACGTTTAACTCCGTTATGAAGAAAAACACTATAACCGATCTATATCAATCCGGATATTTTTCAGACATCGATCTTCATTTTGCCAAATTTATCACGAGTTTTGAAAAACACGAAGATCCGGATATTTATCTTGCGGCCGCGCTGGTCAGCCGTGCGACCGGCACTGGCGACGGCTGTCTCGATCTCACCACCGTCGCTCAAAAAATAATCGTTTTCGGAAAAAATGGAAAAAACCAAATTAAACCTCCCGAACTTTCCCAGTGGATCAAAACCTTAAAACAAAGCCGTACTGTGGGATCACCCGGAGATGTTCGGCCGTTGATACTCGATCACAAAAGCCGCCTTTATCTCTATCGGTATTGGGATTATGAACAGAGACTTTCGACGGCCATCATGTCACGCATCCATCAGGATATCGGCAATATAGATCTATCTGCATTAAAAGATGGATTAAACCGGCTTTTTCCGGAAAATGAGAATCATCCGTTCAATTGGCAGAAGGTCGCGGCAATGATGGCTGCAATGAAAAGGTTTTGTGTGATTACCGGAGGACCGGGGACCGGCAAAACCTTTACAATGGCAAAGATTCTTGCGCTGCTGTTGGAACTGACCCCGGGGAAAATGCTCCATATTTTGCTTGCCGCACCCACGGGCAAAGCGGCGGCAAGAATCGGAGAATCGATAAAAGCGGCAAAAAAAACACTGAACTGTTCTGAACATGTGATCGGGGCCATACCCTCTGAAGCCACCACCCTTCACAGAATGTTAAAGACCATCCCGGGATCCCCCTATTTTTATTATAATGCGGAAAATCAGCTCCATGCCGACGTCGTTGTGGTGGATGAGGTCTCCATGGCGGATCTTGCGCTGACCGCCAAACTTTTCGAAGCGGTAAAAAGCGATGCCAGAATCATCCTCATCGGAGACCGGGATCAACTGGCTTCGGTGGAAACGGGGTTTGTTCTGGCGGATATCTGTGACCGGCAGAATGTACAGGTGTTTTCAACCGCTTTTTGTCAACGATTTAAAGATATCACCCGACAGGACATGGATGTCTCTCAAAAGTCGCTGAAAGACCGGCCGGGACTCTATGACCATATGGTGGCGCTCAACAAGAGCTATCGGTTCGCCGATACCGGCGGCATCGGCCAATGCAGCCGTGCCGTAAACCAAGGAAAAATTGATGAAGCACTTTATTTGATAAAAAATAGTCCGGATCAAATTTCCTGGAAAAAACTCTCCAGGCCCGATGATATTTCACGCTTTTTGCCGGAAATAGTGATCAAGGGATATTCGGAATATCTGAATGCGG
>JBAUWG010000507.1:0-3325 GCA_049583675.1 Desulfobacterales bacterium
AACCAAAATCAAAAGGTGACAATATGTTATCAAATCATAAGCTGCTGAATTTTTGCCTATTATTTTTAATATCCATCATCTTTTTATTCCCATTACCCGCTTTCTCACAAGAAAAGCCCATTGCCAAATTGGCTGAATTCTCCGGAACGGTATTGATTAAAAGCCAAGGTTCATGGGGCGTAAAGCCGGCCAAAGACCTTCCCCTTTACTCAATGGATAAATTGGTTACCCGAATAGGAAGTGCCACCATTATTTTTAATGACGGTGGAACGCTTAATATCAAAAATAATTCAAACTTGCTCATCAATGAAATGGAAACCAAAGAGGGTCTGAGCACAAAAGTGGTGCGTCATATCATGCTGTTCTTGGGAAAACTGAATTTCAAAACCGGCAAGCCGTCTGTTGAAACCCGATTTGAGACTACCCGGGCCGTTATCGGGATCAGAGGTACGGCCGGCATCCTGAGTATCGGGGCTGACGGCAAAACCTACATCTATTTTTCAGAAGGGGGCGCCAAATACATCCTTGGAGATTTTATTCGAGGAATCGCCAAAGACGTCCGAGTCGCTTTAGCGGATCAGAATCCGATTCAACGGGCGACGTTTGTGGCAAAAGCGGCAATCGATCAAGCCAGTAGAACCGAAAAAATGGTCACTGCCCAAAAAATGCCGCCGGTCCAACTGGACCTTGCCAAAGCCATCGCAAAAGAAGCATCTGCTTTAGAATCGTTAACCTTAGCTGAATCCATGCTGACCAGTCCTGACAAAAAACAAGTCGAATGGGCCAAACAACAAATCATAACAGCCAAGGAAGCTATAAAAGAAGCCAAAAAAGATCAGAAAAACGCCATTAAGAACGGTGCAGACCCTGCATTTAAGGGTTTTACAGGAGAAAACCCCGGTTTTAATGTGCCGTCGGATCAGAGCAAGCGGGGTTCTGGATCCTAATTTCGAGACTAAATACTTGATTGAGTCAAAACCCGGTTCGACGTTATCAGTTATCGGTTATCTGTTATCGGGGCTAAAAACGTGGCGCAGCGTGCATGGCGTGAAGGGCAAAGGGCATAACGCTAAAAAGTTAAAGGTTAAAAGTTATTGGTTATCAGTTGTATCTTTTCGAATAACGGATAACAAATAACCAATAACTTCAATTGAGCGTTTTTGCTCACTTGAAATACTAAGGAGTAAAGTATGATATCTCCCATCAAATTAATATCTTTTTGTTTTCTGTTTTTATTAATGCTGTTTTTTTGCCTTCCAACAGCTTTTTGTGGCCAGCAATCAGAAGTCAGTACCAGCAATATGACCGGGGTGCTGAGTATCGGACCCGATGGCAATATTTACATTCAGTTCACAGAAAGTCATGCCAAGTTTACCGTCGGGAATCTGATCATGGGAAAAATCCCTGAAGAATTAACCCCTGCCCAGGCCGATCAACACGAGCTTCAGAAAGCCGCTTATTTGGCCTATAATGCCTGGCTAAAGTGTCAAATAGCAAAAAAAAAGGCGGCCGATGGTAAAATAACCGCAGTCCAAATGGAATACGAATGTGCAAGATACAGTCTATATAGTGCCGAAGAAGTCTTGGCTGGGACTAAGGCCATACTGGATAATGGTCTGGGTTCGGAAATCAATTGGGCGGAGCCGGTTTATGAAATTTCCCAAGTGGATTATGAAAACGCCAAACAACAAGAACAACATGCCTTAGATCTGGGCGCCGTACCTATTGCCGAAGGCTATCAACCGCCCGGTGAGGGATTAGCAGCTGGTTTTACGCCGCCGATCAATACTTCAGACCCAAATATTGATACCGGCAAATATATTTTAGATACAGTGCCTATTAAAGACACCTTGGCGACATCACCAAGTACGCCTTAACTGATAACCGATAACGAATAACTGATAACCGATTTAATCTTGACGCTTATGAACAAAAAAAGGATAATTTATATTACCTGTGTCGCGTTCATCATCTCAATCTTCTTCCCTGTATCCATATTTGCAGCTTCGAAATTTAATATACAACCGAGAATATCCACCTCGTGGGAGGTTGACAGCAATTTTTATCGGGCAGAATCCAGCGAAAGGGAAGTTTACACCTATACTGTCAGCCCCGGGATCAAGGCTGATTTTGAAAGTGCAAAAACCAATCTGACGTTGGATTACGCGCTGGATGCCATTTACTATGAAGACAGAGACACCGTGCCTGCCAATGAAAAACCCGCCGAGGATGAAAATTACATCGGACATACATTCACCGGCGAAGCCAGATACCAGGCATTCGATCGTCTCCTGGTAGGGCTGAACGGCTCCTACTATCTGACACGTGATCCTGCTCAGTCAGACACTCTCAGCAATTCCATAGAAAGAGACAAATACAGTATTACCCGCATAACGCCGGTTCTCCTTTATGAATTCGGACCCAAATTTACTGCGGGCTTGCGCTATCGCAATACCAAATTAGACTATAGCCCGGAAAACAGGGAAGATTCCAAGGAGAATCGCGGCATATTCGATCTGGTCTATAATTTTACAACCAAAACTTCTGTAGATCTTGAATATCAGTATTGGCAAAAAGATTATGACAAGACCACCTCAGATTATATTTCCAATCAGGCCAAGCTGATCTTCAGAAGACAATTCAGAATATTTAACCTCGAGATCGGCGCCGGCTATCAACAAAGAACTTTTGATGATCCCGGCCTCGACGACGAAAGTGCATTCACCTATATTCTTAATTTCGGCGGAGAAAAGACCGTTGCCGACCGAAGGACCCGTGTTTCCTTTAGTGTTGAACAAAATCTCAACGACCAGTCTGAAGGTAACAATTATTTCCGTGCTACGCGATTTGTTTTCAATGCAGGGCATGAGTTCACCCGAAAAGTTTTAGGAGAGGTGGGGGCATATTATCAGATATCCGATTACCAAAATACATATGGGCTGAATGCCGAAGGAACCATCGAAAAACGCTATGATAAAACTTACGATATTTACGGCAAAATTAATTATAAATTTGCCAGGTGGCTCGTTTTCTCCGTCACCGGCGGCTATGAAAAACGCGACTCCAATATCGCAGGTTTAAGTTATAAAGACACTTATTTTATTACAAATCTTGGATTTGTTTACGATTTGGGTAAGAAATGACCGGGGCCTAAATTGAGCGATTGCCGGGGCTTGCCCGCCGCTAACTGCGTTGCTACAGATTGAAAATTGAAACGCACGATTTTGGTTGGATTTAAAGAGGTTTTGTGTGAAAAATGAATCAATATCAAAAATTGAGATCTATCGTTATTGTCACCTTGTTTATCCCCATCTGGTTTTTTGTG
>JBAUWG010000508.1:0-2158 GCA_049583675.1 Desulfobacterales bacterium
AGATTGGCCCAGAAAATGTCGGGCGCCATGGCAAACAGCAAAATACCGGTTGCCGCCACGAAGGCTCCGGTCGTCAGGAGACGCCGCGGTCCCCAATTATCCGCCAGAATTCCGGTAGGTATTTGCATGGCCACATAACTGTAGTAATAGTAGGCCGACAGATTGCCCAGGGCGGCGGCGCTGAGGTTGAAATCATGCATGAGCTCGGCGGTCATGACGGCGGGTGCGACCCGCTGGAAAAACCCCATCAGGTAGAACAGGGCGCCGAATCCCCAGATGGTCCAGGCCCGGTGAAGCGGCGATGATTTGCTATTTTTCATTATCCTCGACTATTCTAAGATTGAAAACCTGGTCCTCCCTCTCTCCGAGCTGTAGGCTCTACGAGCCGGAAGCCGGGCTGTAGGCCCTGCGGGCCGGAAGCTGGGCCAGAATTCTATACTATGAGGCCGGATAATAACTGACGGGTAAGCGGCCGAATCATGAAAAGATGTTTCCATTACCGCTGTTACGGGTCAAAATGCAACCCTAAATGAGCGTAAACAAAATGGGATGGGGGTTGTCTGTTGTTCTGAAATTAGGGTGGTTATTTATAAATAGGGCGTAATTTATAGCGCTCTAATAAGTGAAATGTAAAAATCTATTGTTTAGACAATAGTTCACCGACCGCTGCGCTGGAGATAGCAGAGCACGCCGAGGTAAAATCCGCAAGGGCAAAATAAAGATCTGTTTATTCTCTGCGGTCTCGGCGAGCTCTGCGGTGAATAGTTTTTTTAAATTTTTGCAATGCAAGTCCATATTATTATTGCCGTATTAGTATATCAATATTAACCTAACTATGGTTTAATTTAAAACTTCGGATCACCGTGTAAAAGGAGGGTCAATTGATAGATGTCGAGCAATATTGGCGCAACAAGGAAGCAGCGCTGGGAGAAAAGATTATCGCCAAATTCAATTGCAAATATTTAGGCGGGTATCCGCATATCGCCGGTCCCCTGTCGGGTCTTATTTTTTTTAGTGAATCCATTTTCTGTTTTCAAAGTTTTTTTTCCCCCGGATTCCTCGCTTCAATATTAAGTTTTCGCGAACCGTTAAAAGCGGAAGAAGAGCAGTCTTTCTGCCGACCGCTTGAAATGGCAACCTTTGAATTTGAACAGGCGAACAATAATCTATGGAATAAATTATTTGCGCCTCCGGAACAGACCTTTGCCGTCCGGTTGGCAAAAGAAAAGAATCAAACCGGCGCCGCCGTCTGCCGGTTTAAAGCCATGGGCCATGATGTGAAATTAATTGCGCGATTGCTTTAAATTCCAGGTAGGAGCCGGGGGTGCACGGTCAAAACAGGACCTGAACTTCCTGCATGCGTTCGGTTACCTGCTCCCTTGTATCCGCGATACGATCCGGTTTCAGGTTGAAGTGCTCAAGCGGCCGGACGTCGTTCAGATCGATGTCGGCCGGTCCGCTGGCAACAATATCATAGCCCATCCAGTTGGCGAGTTGGCTGGCCAATTTTACAACCATCAATTCCTGCCAATACGCCGATTCTTTCTCGGCCTGGGCGCCGTCCTCAGTTGTTGGATGCGGGCTGTTATGGTGCAGGGTGGTGTAAATATAACCCTCGGCGAATTTCCACTTTTCCAGCAAGCGCGCCCCCAGCTGGCAGTGGTAATCCTCAAGTATGGTGACCAGCATAATGGGGTGAATGCCGTCGTGGAATTTGCCCTTGCGCTCCATGCCGGCTATGATCTGCAGGAGCGCCAATTTTCCGATGTCATGCAGCAGGGCCGTGAGGAACGGGTCGACTTTCAAATCAAACTTCAGCAGTTTCGCTATGAATTCGGCGGCATAGGCGCTTGAGATCGAGTGCTTCCATAAATTTTCGATCAGGGAGCGGTATTTTTCCATCTTCATGGTGAAAAATTTGCGGAAAGACAGCTCCGTAACCACCTGCACGACCGCGTCGTATCCCATGCGGGCGACGGCTTGCTCCAGAGTGGTGTTGTTTGCAAACCCTTTATAGTAGGCTGAGTTTGACCGCCGGATGATTTCCGCCGCAATCGCGATATCTTTTTTAAGCAGGCCGACAATTTCATTGAAAGTCGCCTTGCGGGCCATCAGTTCGCGAAAGCGCAGGTATATTTTGGGTAGCGACGGCAAATCG
>JBAUWG010000509.1:0-8781 GCA_049583675.1 Desulfobacterales bacterium
AGGATTTTTGTTCGAGATCAAGGCATGCGAAAAAAATAACCACAGGCATATCGTTGATATTCCGAGGATTATTTTTTGAGCATAACGCCGAGATCGGGCAAAAAGACCATTTATGGATGGACACTAATTAGAGAAAAACCTCACCAGCGATATATAATCCAGGCCCTGAAAAAGGGGTTGACAAACCGGTACTCACCGCTGCTTTTAAACAAAATATTCAGTTGCTGAAGGCGGTTGATTGCCCTGCGAACGGAGGATGGGTTGGTGAAGCCCGATGGTTTCATGAATGCTGCCGAAAAAACCTGTTTTCCGCCTTCTTTTGCTACGGCTGTGAGTACTTTAAGCTGAATATTTGTCAAAAGACGGATATAACTTTCGTAGGACTTTTGTTCCCTGGCAAATACCAGTTCTATAGCGCTTTTAAGTTTATCAATACTTATCATCTCTTTTTCTGCGGATATTTCCCAAACAGCCCCGCAGAGTTGCTGTACGTCACCGGGGATATTCTCGGCAATTTGAAATGCTTTTTCCAAAACCTCGTCGTCGACTTTACGGGATCCTTGAGAAAATTTGTTTTTCAGAAATTCCGAAAATTCTTTGTACGGCAAGGTGTCTACCATAAAGGTGATTGCTGACTTAAAAAAAGGGGAATCATGATTTGTGAATATTTCCTCCATTTGGTGTCTTATGCTTCCTACGAATATAAAAGAGGTTTTACCTTGAAACTGGATTTCTCCCCTCAAAAGTGCAAGGGCTTCGTGCGCATCCGCCAAATTCAAAATATCCTGAAACTCATCAAAGACAACCACAAGTATTTGATTTTTGCCAAGCGATTCAATCAAATTAAATACTTCAGGGATCGAATCGGCTTTCAACTCGATAGAACTGTCAAATGAAACAGTCGGCAAAGAGGTTATGGGGTCAACCGATATTGAAGGTCTGATATGGGCCAGGGTTTTGAAAATTTTTTCAAACCAACCTTTTTTCTGTTCCTGAACAATAATTGCCTTCAAAATTCTGCGACACATCCCATCTACGGATTTGATTCCCAACAGGTCAACATACAGCAATCGTACATTTTTGCATCGATTAACCGCCTCACAGACTGCAGATGTTTTACCGACCCGTCTTTCCCCAAGAATTACAAGTCGCTGTGATGAAATGATATAGTCACAGATTTGTTTCAATAAAGCCATTCTCCCACAGAAATCTTTGCCGGAAACGACCATCCCGTATTTAAAAGGATTCATAATTTCCCTCTTTTATGAATTTTACTCACCTGTATTATATATAACTGTATAATACATAACAGCATAATTTTGTCAAACAAAATTTGAATTTCCGGTGACGCCGGGAAAAAAGACCATTGTCCTTCTCTGCGTGCTCTGCTTGCCTCGCAGTGCCTTGTGAAATTCACGATAGTGAAAAGCAAAGTTTACCCCGTTAAACAGCTTTTTCAAAATACATTTAACCGGGGCCCATTTCACCGGGGTAGCTCCGGAAGATGGTACTGGGGTGAGCTCTGTGAGAGATGGTTTTTATTGAGTTTTCGAAGTGTTTTTTTTATGCTCCGACAAGATTTTGATGTATTCCTCTTTTACTGTTTCTTTTCCGTATTTTTTTTCCAGCCGTCGAACAGTAAAATGCCCGCGCGCGACTTCCTGGAAATGGTCGACAAACAAAAGATTGATGGTCGCGCCGCCAAGCGCGCCAATGACCGGTACACTCTGGACAAATACTTTCTCGGAAACAACTGAACCAAAGCGAGACGCAAGCTGGGAGATTAATTTTACGATCGGCGGAGCGCCGCTCTCCGTCAGACCTCTCGCGGCAATATGCTTGGCAGCATCGCTCACAGCCTTTGCCAGGACAGCACGAACGGCAAAATACCCTGTTTCAGCCCCGTCATCAGCATCGGATCTTCCGCCGAAAGCAAAAACTTCGAGGCAGGCCAACCTTGATTGAAGCGTTGAAATATCCTCTCCTTCGCTCCGCGCAATATCGGCAATCGAACGTAAAATTATGGATGTCGATATCGGAAGCTCCACCGCAAGGGCCGGCAATCCAAAGGCGCCACCCAAAGCACCGCTGATACCGCTTGCCACTTTATGCGCAGTCGTCGATGCCCCGTGCTTGAACTCTTTGTCCATGGTTTTCACGGTGATGGCTAATAGATGCTTTAAGGTAAACCTCACCATATCCTGAATGTTTTGGGATGGCTTGACCGGCAGGCTATCGATTATTTTTCCAACAGGTTTTTCGATATAGCTGGTAATTTTCGAAATGAAGCTGGGAAACTCCAGACGCACCACCGCTTGCTTGAGATCTTCATAATCTTTTCCTTCAATAGCCATGAAATTTCTCAAAAGGTTTCACCTTTCAACAAAGCCCACAAAATTGAAGCTCCTCGCAGTCCCGTTAACGGATTCTCCGCTTTTTCTTGAAAAAAGAAACCAGGGGCGGATGTTGGATTTTGCTTCAATGAGCGAACTGATCGGATTCAATCACAAAAATCAATGGCACCTGCTCCAGAGAGATCACAAATACATGTTTGGATTTAAAGAAATCTATTTCGACAAAAACGGCTTTCCACACAAAAAATAATTTAAAAATAACCCCGATATCCTCTCACAGAGCTTCACAGAGTACACAGAGTACACAGAGCAAAGAATATTTTGTTCTCCGGCACAAGCCGGAAAAAAAACTATTGCCTTTTGTCTTTCTCTGCCTACTCTGTGAAGCTCTGTGAAAAAAAACATTGGACTTTAAAGTGAAGCGCGCCTCTAAATTCCATTTCAAATCAACCCCATTTTTCTCAGCTCTTGCAGTAGCATCGCCCCTTGGGAAAGACCACCAAAAATAACTTCGGAGGTGATGGTTGCACCGGAGACCGCATCTACATACGGGTCGAACAGAAGGCGTTGAGAAATGGATTTCCCAAGTAATCGTTTCCGCATTTTGTCTACTTCATCATCGTTCCAAGCCTTGTTACCCTTTTTGGTCAACTGAATCGGCACAAATTTGAGAATCGTGCCTGAGGTATCGAATACATAAATAAAATGGATATCATGGCAGTCACCACAGGGAGGAGGCCGGCTGATAACTTCTGCAAAAATACGCTCAGATCGGTCTTTTCGTTCAACAAAGCAGGTGAAAACTTTTCGTGAACCTTTTGTCAGGGTAATCTGCTGAAAGTTTTTCATCTCTCCGTTGAAGGTGGTGAAAATATTCTTTACCTTTTCCTGGAGGTCTTTATCCGTAAGCAGCGGTTTGACAATAACGGTGTCCGCTGCTTTATTCTGACTCTCCTTACGAATGGATGCCAGGTCCTCGGTCATCCATCTGCGCAATTCAACAAATAATTGTTTATGATTCCGATCAAGACCTAAATGGCTTCCCAAGACAACCCCGGCATGACCGGATGGATCTTGCCTCACGTATATCGTAAATGGTGTACGACTTCCTCCAATAGCACGGTGCATTTCAAAATATTGGTCCGGTAAAACAGGAAACGGGACATTACGTTTATCACGAAAATCTTTTACCTCCAGCTTTCCGTTTCCGGCAGCAATACCGATGAGTTTGATTCTTCCCTTTGTTTCAGGATCATTCTCGATAAGATTATACAGGTTGTTATATACCGAAGCCTGCAACTGACAGATTGGACAATAGACGTTCAAGATCTCGACGACTACCAAATCCGCCTTTACCTGCTTTAAAGTGAATGTCTTGCCCTTTGTCAGACCAAGATACGCCCTTTCTTTGGCATCTTCCGGCACCTGCATGGGAACTTCCGGGAAAAAATCGCCGGCCTTGATAAGCGTTATGGGTTTTGCTTCAGCCTTTTTTAAATAACCGCCAAAAAACCAAGAGAGAAATAAGATCATTGACAATAAAAAAGTTGATTTACGCATAATGTCTCTTTTCTTCATTTTTTTTAATTTTGAGGCCCTCAGAGAAGAATATAAATGGCAACTCAGGTTGCATGTATCCAGTATACGCCCTGCATTTCTTTCGATTACGGCATTGCCGGCAAACATCGATATGCTTTCGCTGTTTTCCCTTCTCCGGACAAAATATGTATGTTACGTTCTTTTTGCTCTTCATTTTTGGCTTATTTTTGTAAATCCCCTAAGTATTTGAACCACCAGGACTATCTTTAAGTCTTCCAAGCTCAAGCGCGATAGTTAAATTTGATGAACGCCCCTGGTATTCTGTTTTTGATAAATTTCAAGCACGCCCTGTACGATTGTCCCTGAATATTATGTCCTTGACAAATAAATTTACGGCCTTAAAATGATGATAGATCCGCAAAAAAGGGACATCGTATCAAATTATGAAAAATCAAAGCTTTCAAAAGTTACTGCTGGTGATTACCGCCTTCACTGCGTCGGTGTTTTTCGCACAGAACCTTTGGGCGCAGGATTACTCTGCCGGCACAAGTAAACCCAACGTTGCCCCTGCGGCAAGCGCCAGCCGTACCGTGCCGAAGTTATCCTACGGCGTGCCGCAGGTATTGGAGCTTACACACGCGAAAATTGGCGACAGCACAATTATCGCTTATATCCGGAATTCCGGTATAGTTTATAAATTAGACGCTTCCCAAATCATTTATTTAAAGCAGCAAGGGGTTTCCGAAGCCGTGATTGCTGCGTTGATAAACCAGCGCCCACGCGCGTCGGCGACTGCAACCGTTGCTGCGCAGCCCGCGACTACCTGTGCCCAAACCGCCCCTTACTCAACGGCTTATGTCGTCCCGTACACGCAAAGTTACTATTATTACAGCCCATACTACTATCCCTATTACGGGGATTACGGGTGGCCGTTTCCGTCAATCTTTTTTTCATTTGGATACGGCGGCGGTCATCGGCGAGGCTATCACGGCGGTTATCATTACGGCGGTGGTCACCACGGCGGTTATCATTACGGCGGTGGAGGGCATCATCACTAATGGGACTGCCGCAAAACAAAGGACGTTTTTAGCTCAGGCGAGTTTGCCGGTAATTTTTGGATGCGCGGTGATGCACTGCTGCTTTTCTTCCGGCGAAAAAATGCTCTATCCCAAACAACGCTGCCGTGCCCTTTTAGGGGAATTCTTTCGGCTATTTACTAGTAAATATCCGGGTCCAGAGGGCCCGGCTTTGGATTGCCCCTGAAAGGGGATATTTCACTGAAAACCGTATAAATAAAATACCTGACACGGGGGTTATTGAATGTCTCCGAGTCCTTTAATATTTTCCTTAGCTTCACGCTTCATCTGTTCTTTAGCTTCGGAGACCAGTTCTTGATGTCGATAATTGTCCGGATCTTCTGCAAGCGCTTTTTCCCCCCAGTAAAGTGTGTTTGGCCAGTCCTTTTGCTGACGGTAATTTTCCGCAATGACGTATAGGATATGCTTTAGCGGTGCATTTCTGACTTCAGAAGGGATATCGAGCACCTTCTTGAAATCGGTTACGGCAGATTCATGATTCTTTTTGACCGTATAACAGCTTCCTCGACCGATCAGGCTTTCCTCGTCGTATGGGTCCAGCGCCAAAGCACGCGAGTATAATTGAATCGCATCGTTTAACCGTCCTTCGATCTCGGATATCTTACCCAGATAAAAATAGGGATTGTCGCCGTCTTTGTGGCGATAGGCAGGATCTATCGCAACAACTGCTTCGAATGCTCGAATAGCCCCAACACCGTCCGGCTCGTTGAAACATCTTATGCCTTCATTAAACCAATCGGCCGCAGAACGTCGTGTGTCATTGTTATCCATGGTTTACCCTTGTCCATCAAACAGAATACATGAATCACTGCATCATATCTTTTCGTTGCCGATTCAAGATATTCAAGAAACTTTTCCCTTTCACGATTGCTCCTGAATACATCTTTCCGTTCATTACCCCGGGAGGTCACATAATAGAAGGCGCCTGGATACGTTATTCTCAAAGAACGAGCCATTTTCGATCCTTTCTATATTCGTACAAGCAGATAATGAATCTTATAGCCTGTTAGCCGTCTCCTTGTCAAGAATGAAGATTTATCCTGTTAAATGCGGAGCATATTTAGCCGGGACTTGACCCCAATGTTTTTTCCTCCCCTTTAATACCGAGCTTGAGCATAAGCGGCTTCATGGTGATTCCTTGCACAACCAACGAGAAGAATACACAACCAAACCCTGCCAGCAACAACACCGGACGCCACGTTACCAGTAAACCTTCATTGGGTAGATTCAGCAGCAAAGCAATCGGTATCGATCCCCTCAAACCGCCCCAGAATAGAATGTGGTTCCATCTCTTCGGTCGCTGAGTACCTGCCTGATTCAGCAACCAGTAGAAACTGTAAGAAACCACTGCGCGTGCTATCAGCATCGCAGCAATGGCAACAAACACCGTCATCCACATGATATTTGCCGGCACTTCGCGCAGCTCCAAACCGATCAAGACAAACAGGAGCGAATTGATCAGGAAACCTATGGATTCAAAAAATGTTTCAACCGTATTAATCGTCTTTACACTCATCGAGAGTCTCCGGCCATAATTACCGATCATCAATCCGGCCATCACAGTTCCAATGACGCCGGAAAGGTGCATTACTTCCGCCAACCAGAATGACCCGTAAGCCAAAACAAGACAAAGCGCATTTTCCAGCAGATGATCCTCTATGTGACGCATGATCTTAAAAACGACCCAGCCGAGTACTGTCCCCAGGAGTAGCCCCCCGACGGAAACCTTTACAAATTCATATGCTGCCTGGCCAAATCCAAATTCCTGGCCACTCAGCAAGGCCTTGAGCAGGATCGTGAATAACACTACTCCGGTTGCATCATTAAAGAGCGACTCTCCTTCCACTATTGTCTTTAGATCTTCAGGTGCCCCCACCTCCTTGAACAACGAGAGAACACTCACAGGATCTGTTGGCGATATCAAGGCACCAAAAAGTATCGCCACCATCATTGAACTGATGCCACCCAACCATCCAACAAGTCCTCCCACTAACAGGGTTGATACAATAACGCCCGGCACTGCCAAACACACAATCGGCCAAAACTGCTCCAAAAGAGAGTTTAGGTTCATGTGAAACGCTCCTTGGAAAAGCAACGGTGGCAAAAAAACAAAAAATATTAGGTGATACCCAAATCCAGTTGTCTCAATTTCAGGGCCAATACCCAAGACACCTATCAACAGTCCTACCAGCGTCAGAAATATCGTATACGGTAAATGCGTTACCATCTTACTGATAATCGCTACCACACACGCCAGCAACAACAGCCCGATATATATTCCAACCGCATGCTCAATCATTTTGATAATCCCCGCTTTATGTCTATTCTTCGACGCAGGTAATATAGGCAATACGTTGAGACCTTTGAAAAATGCTCATTTTTGTTCAAATTCAAGGAAGGCGATAAAATGCTTCCTTTATGTTATAATTCTCTAAATCGAATAAAATTCTTAGATCTGCTATTTTGTACCCAAAACAGTTCGCTTAAGACAAAAAACCGCCAATTTTTAAAGCTCTTTTTCTTTTTTATCAGACGGTTACCGCGGCCCGACCCCAGCCCCGCATCCATCACGGTAACGGCTGTTCTGTGTAAGCGACATTGGCCTCCTGCCTTTCATGGAGCGGCAGGTCTTTTCCGGATCTTACATCTTCAACCCAATTCGGATTCAGGAGAATCGATTTTGCGCTCAACACGATATCGGCATGCCGCAATGCATCCTCAGCGCTGGTTCTGTCAAATATTTGGCCGCAAATCATCAGCGGCAAATCAGTGACTTCCCTCGTAATCTCGGCCATGGTCTGGTAGGTTCCAAAAGCGTTATCCTTGTAGCGATACGTCGATACCGAAATGGCATCGACGGGTTCTTCGGACAACCGTTTAATCAATTCCTGCCATTCCCCTTTATTTTCGAACAAGGATACTTGCATGTCAACGACACCCCAATTCGATATTCTGAAAGTCAAAAGGCGATCTTCCGGAACGACATCACGCACCGCCCGGATCACCTCCTTTGCGAATCGAAAGCGATTTTCAATGGTCCCGCCATACGCATCCGTCCGCTGATTGGCATATGCGCTTAAAAAGCTGTTTATCAGATATCCGTGAGCGCCGTGGATCTCGATGCCGTCAAATCCCGCTGCAACCGCTCCTTTTGCGGTCTCCACGAACCCGGTGATCACATGGTCGATGTCGAACGGTGTCATCTCATCCGGTATGGGATAGGGTTTTTTCGTTAATCGATTGTCTTGTTCCGGCCGAATGGGACTCGGCGCTATGACCCGCCCTGCCGGATTGATCTCCTCCCATGCTACCCGTCCGCAGTGAAACATTTGCATGATGGCTATGGCGCCGTTATCCTGTATCGCTTTGACAACCGGCTTCCAGGCATCGATTTGTCGTTGGGTGAGCATTCTGGCCTGTCCGGGATAGCCCTGAGCACTCTCGTAATCGGTCACTATCGCCTCGGTGTAAACCATTGCCGCGCCATTTTCCGCCCGTCTGACCAAAAATTTCAAAACATCCTGGCGAGGGACGCTGTCTTTTACCGATGACATTCGCGTCATCGGCGCCACCCCAATACGATTTTTAAGCGCATGGTTTTTAATTTCAAAAGGAGAAAAAAGCATATCTTTTACAACCATTTTTCCATATCTCCTATCTCCGCAAAGGTGCATTCTTTTCATTTTCCATTGTACGGGCAGTCTATAAAAACATTTAACAGCTTGTCATCAAGATCACTGACTGACATGAGGACCATCCTCTTTCAATCTCCTAAAAGTTCTGAATAATTT
>JBAUWG010000510.1:0-2272 GCA_049583675.1 Desulfobacterales bacterium
AGGATTTTTGTTCGAGATCAAGGCATGCGAAAAAAATAACCACAGGCATATCGTTGATATTCCGAGGATTATTTTTTGAGCATAACGCCGAGATCGGGCAAAAAGACCATTTATGGATGGACACTAAATAGCGCCGGTTACCGAATTTGGGAATCATTGGCCATCCGGCATCATATTCGCCCTGAGCTGGCCGCAGGCCGCGGAAATATCCTGTCCTTTGCTGTATCGGACAATGGCCGTGTAATTGGTTTTGCTCAGGATTTCTTTGAACTTTTGAATGACGGATTCTTCGGGTCGCTGAAATTCACTTTTTTCGTAAGTATTAAATGGGATAAGGTTGATCTTTGCCCGTATGGGCCTTAGCAATTTGGCAAGACGATGGGCGTCTTGTTCGGCATCATTGATCCCTTTGATCAGAATATATTCAAAGGTAATTTTTCGGCGGGGCATCAACGGGTAGTTTGCACAGGCTTTGAGAAGCTGTTCGATGGGAAATTGCCGATTGATGGGCATCAGCATATCGCGGGTTTTGTTCTCTGTGGCATTTAACGATACGGCCAAATTCACCGTGGTTTCACGCCCCAACTCAATCAGCTTCGGAACAAAACCGGATGTTGAGACCGTCACTCTTCGGCTTGAAAATCCGAGTCCGGTGTCCTTGTCAGTCATGATATGAATGGCGCCGACCACATTGGCAAAATTGGCCAGCGGTTCTCCCATTCCCATCATTACAATATTGGAAAGATGCTTTGCTTCGCCAACATCAAAGGCGACATCGCGGACCTGAGCAATGATTTCGCCTTGGGTGAGATTCCTTGAAAAGCCGCCCTGGGCGGTCAGACAAAACCGGCAGCCTTGTGCGCAGCCGACCTGGCTGGATATGCAAAGCGTGTAATGATCTTTTTCCGGAATCAGCACACTTTCGGCATATTTGCCGTCGTAGAGTTTGAACAGGTATTTCTTCGAGCCGTCCTTTGAGGTTTCGATGCAAGACTTTTCAAGCCGGTGGATAAAAAACTGTTGGGAAAGTTGATTTCGGATCTCTTTTTGGATGTCGGTCATCACATCAAACGTGTCCGCTTGGCGAAGATAGACCCATTTTAGGATCTGGCCGGCGCGATACGGCTTGATTTCCCTGCGTTTAAGCCATACTATAAGGTTATCTTTGGAAAGTTCTTTGATGTCGGTTTGGGGTAAAATAGCGTTCATGGACGGCTCAATATGAATCTCATTGAATATTTCAATCATTTTCCGGCTAAATTCATGTTATAATTTTATTAAATCTTGACATAACATTTTTTTACCATTACATTCAACGATTTTAAAATTTTGCTTTTAAGGGTACGTTTATGTTTTAAAATTTAAGCGACAAGCTGAATGCCGTATTCAAAAAGCTTAAAGGACACGGCAAGCTTACGGAAAAGAATATCGAAGAGGGACTTCGGGAGGTCCGGATGGCGCTTCTCGAAGCCGATGTTCACTACAGCGTCGTAAAAAGTTTCATCAGCGGCATCAAGGAACGCGCCCTCGGCCAGGAAGTCATGTCCAGTCTGACCCCCGGTCAGCAGGTGGTTAAAATCGTCAACGAGGAACTGACGGGGTTGATGGGCGGCATGATCGAACCGTTGAACCTCTCCGGTCCCGTGCCGGTATCGATAATGCTGGTGGGGCTGCAAGGCTCCGGTAAAACGACAACGGCCGGAAAGCTCGCTGTCTTTCTAAGGCAAAAGGGAAGGAAACCGTATCTGGTTCCTGCGGATATATACCGCCCGGCCGCCATCGATCAGTTGAACAAGCTGGCGCAGCAATTGTCCGTTCCGGTATTTCCTTCCAGCCCGGACATGGATCCGGTACAAATTTGTATCGATGCCAGAACAACGGCGCACCGTACAGGATGCGATACGGTATTGATCGATACCGCCGGACGCCTGCATATCGATGAAGTATTGATGGAGGAGCTTCGCCGTATCAAGACAGCCGTCAGCCCCGCGGATATCCTTTTGGTGGCGGATGCCATGACAGGCCAGGATGCGGTCAATATCGCCAAGTCATTCAACGATACCCTCGATATCGGCGGTGTTGTCCTCACGAAGATGGATGGAGATGCCCGGGGCGGCGCAGCGTTGTCCATCAAATCGATCACCGATAAACCCATAAAATTTATTGGCGTCGGTGAAAAATTGAGTGATCTGGAAGCGTTTCATCCTGACCGGATGTCTTCCAGAATTCTTGGAATGGGTGATGTTCTTACGATTATCGAAAAAGCCCAGGC
>JBAUWG010000511.1:0-5029 GCA_049583675.1 Desulfobacterales bacterium
AAACCGGGCGCTACCGAATCGTTTCCATGGAGCAGTCTTTTCATGGCAGAACCATGGCCACGCTTTCCGCCACCGGTCAGGAAAAAATCAGAAAGGGGTTTGAACCCATTCTTGAAGGATTTGATTATATACCGTTTAACGACCTTGATGCGCTGCGTAAAACGATCAACCCGGCTACGTGCGCTGTTTTACTTGAACCCATCCAAGGAGAAGGGGGTGTTCGCTGCCCTGATCCGGAATACCTTGAATCGGTAAGACGTCTTTGCGACGACAGGGGCGTGCTTTTGATTTTTGATGAAATTCAGACCGGCATGGGTCGAACAGGGAAGCTTTTTGCATATGAGCATTTTGGTGTGGAACCGGATATCATGACCTTGGCCAAGGCGCTTGCCAATGGATTGCCCATAGGGGCCATGCTGGCCACGGAGGACATCGCTGAAGCGTTTGGGCCGGGATCTCATGCAACAACCTTCGGAGGAACTCCCATTGTCGCTGCAGCGTCGCTCCAAGTGGTCAAGGTGCTTTTAGAAGAAAATCTCATACATCATTGTGCGAAAATGGGGGACTATTTTAAAAAACGGCTGTTATGGCTCAAAAGCAGACATGATTCCATTGTGGATATTCGCGGTATGGGGCTGCTTTTGGGGATGAATCTCAAAATAGAGGGAAATCCTGTTGTTAAATCATGTATGGAAAAAGGGTTTTTGATAAATTGCATTCAGGGAAATATTTTACGATTTGTTCCACCGCTGATCATCGAAGCAGCAGACATCGATGCGCTGGTTGCATGTCTGGATGAGGTGTTGGATTGAAGAATGAAACCTAAATACCAATCGAGTCAAAACCCGATCAGACGTTATTCGTTATCCGTTAATAGATATTGGTTTTTTAAATTTCAAAACAAGTAGATATTTCGCAACAATGATGTGAATATAAAAAAATATGGTGTTGCTTTCCGAATAACAAATGACAAATAACCGAAAATAATCAATTATGAGGTGGGACTTTTCGTGGAAAAAGACATCTTAACACTTATAGATCTTACCAAAGCCGATTTTGACATGCTTTTTGAACGAGCGGCGACGCTTAAGAAAAGGGTTAAAGACGGCGTTGCCGACAGATCTCTTTCGGGTAAGACGCTGGGACTTATTTTCGAAAAGCCGTCCACTCGCACACGTGTTTCCTTTGAAGGAGCCATGGCCCAACTGGGCGGCACGCCGATATTTATCAGTACCAAGGATACCCAAATATCACGCAGCGAGCCGGTTCGGGATACCGCCAGGGTACTTTCAAGATACCTGGACGGTCTGGCGATTCGAACCTATTCACAGGATATTTTAAAAGAATTTGCCGAATTTGCGACCATTCCGGTCATTAATGCGCTTACGGATCTTTTTCATCCATGTCAGGTTTTAAGTGATATTATGACGGTGATTGAATATAAAGGCGGCTATAAAGATCTGAAAATCGCCTGGGTCGGCGATGGAAATAATGTTGCGCATTCCTGGATCAATGCGGCAGCGGTTCTGGGGTTGAACCTTGTTTTGGCCTGCCCTGACGGGTATCTGCCTGATCGAGATGTCCTGGAAAAGGCCATGAAGCGCAATATTGGAGAAATTGTGTTATCTACCGACCCCCTTGAAGCAGTAAAAAACGCCGATGTTATTTATACGGATGTCTGGGCCAGCATGGGACAGGAGAGCGAACTGGACGGCAGAAGGCGCACTTTTGAGCCGTATCAGCTCAATAATTCGCTTTTGAAAAGCGCGGCTGAAAATGTCATCGTGATGCACTGCCTTCCGGCGCATAGAGGTGAAGAAATCAGTGAAGATGTTTTGGAAGGGCCGAACTCTGTGGTTTGGGATCAATCTGAAAACAAACTCCACATGCATAAAGCGATACTGGATGTTTTGATGGGAGGAGATTTATAGTGTCTGATTCTATTAAAAAAGTTGTGCTGGCCTATTCAGGCGGGCTCGATACATCCGTCATCCTGAAATGGCTCATCGAAACCTATGGATGTGATGTTGTCGCATTTTCAGCAGACATCGGCCAGGGGGATGAAGTCAATGAAATCAAAAAGAATGCGTTAAATACCGGGGCAAGCAAAGTTTATGTCGATGATTTGCAGGAAACATTCGTAAAAGATTATGTTTTTCCGGCATTTCGCGCCAATGCGATATATGAAGGACAGTATCTTCTGGGGACGTCTCTCGCCAGACCTCTTATCGCAAAACGACAGATGGAAATTGCCGAAATTGAAGGGGCTGATGCAGTCAGCCACGGCGCCACAGGCAAAGGAAACGATCAGGTCAGGTTTGAACTTGCCTATCTGGCCATGAATCCGAATATAAAGATTATTGCACCATGGCGGGAATGGAAACTTCAATCCCGAACCGCGCTGATGGCCTTTGCCGATCAGCATGGCATCAAAGTACCGACAACCCATGCAAAGCCGTACAGCACCGATAGAAATCTTCTTCATATCAGCTTTGAAGGAGGGCAACTGGAAGATCCATGGATACCGCCGCCAAAGGATATGTACGTCATGACCGTTTCTCCGAAAGCTGCTCCTGATGAGTCCGAGATCATCGAGATAACGTTCGAACAGGGCGACCCTGTGTCGATAAACGATAAGTCGATGTCTCCGGCGAATCTTCTCAAAGAACTCAACAGGCTGGCGGGGCGTCACGGTATCGGCCGGATTGATATTGTCGAAAATCGTTTTGTCGGCATGAAATCCCGCGGGGTCTATGAAACTCCGGGTGGAACGGTTCTGAGGTCGGCGCATATGGCCATGGAATCAATTACCATGGACAGAGAAGTCATGCACTTGCGTGATTCACTGATTCCGAAGTATTCGGAACTGGTATATTACGGTTTTTGGTTTTCACCTGAGATGAAGTTGCTGCAAAGCATGGTCGATCAAACACAGATGAATGTTTCCGGAAAGGTGCGTCTTGAACTTTATAAAGGCAACTGCATGGTTCTTGGGCGGCAATCGGACAAATCTATTTACAGTCAGGATTTTGCGACGTTTGAAGACGACACTGTTTACAGCCAGAAAGACGCCGAAGGGTTTATACGACTGAATTCACTGAGATTGCGCATTCAGAAAATGATGGAAAAATATCGTTGAGCCATGGAGGAGTTTTCTGACTGGTCGTTTTGAACATCGATCGCTTCAGATAGGATTAAATTTTTCCTGAAAGAACTCATGGATAATGGCTCGTAACGAAAAAACAAGCCTTATCTTTTGATAAGAATCAGTGTTCTAAGACAATATGTATACCATACGTCGAATGAGGTGGGTTTTTTCGTAACGATCCCTAATCCACTCAAACAGCTTCCAGGAAAAATTTAATCCTAACTGAAGCGCTTTCGACATCGATTAAGACAGCACCTGTTTCATAACGAGGTTATTATGCCCGAAAAACTGTGGAGTGGCAGGTTTTCCGAAAAAACCGATCGGATGGTTGAAGAATTTACATCATCCATCGATATCGATAAACGCCTGTATGCTTATGATATTGAGGGAAGTATCGCCCACTGCCGCATGCTTGCGAAGACGTCCATTATTTCAGAATCGGATGCTTCGGCATTGATTGAAGGACTTGGTGCGATTAAAAGAGAGATCGAGCGGGGTAACTTCCAGTTCGATGAAGGTCTGGAAGATATTCATATGCATATCGAGGCCAGACTTATCGAAAAAGTCGGGAAAACCGCCCAAAAGCTTCATACTGCCAGAAGCCGAAACGACCAGGTTGTTTTGGATGTGAGGATGTATTTGAGGGAAGAGACCTTAAATACCATTAAACGTCTTTTTGCGCTTTCAAAAGTTATCGTGGATCTTGCAAAAACATATACTGACGTCGTCTTGCCCGGTTACACTCATCTGCAACGGGCTCAACCGGTTCTGTTATCCCATCATTTCATGGCATATTATGAGATGTTTTCAAGGGACATCGAAAGGTTCAAAGACGGATTAAAACGGATCAACGTCATGCCGCTCGGCAGCGCGGCCCTTGCGGGAACGACATATCCCATAGACAGGGAGTACTCGGCACAGCTTCTCGATTTCCCGAAAATATCGGCAAACAGTATCGATGCGGTCTCAGACAGGGATTTTATCATTGAATTTGTCTCAGCCGCGAGTATCTGCATGGTTCATTTGAGCCGAATGTCGGAAGAATTTATTTTATGGTCTTCGTCTGAGTTTGACTTTATTGAGCTGCCGGATTCCTTTGCAACGGGCAGCAGTATTATGCCCCAGAAAAAAAATCCCGATGTACCTGAACTGGTGCGCGGAAAAACAGGACGTGTTTTCGGAGATCTGGTTTCCCTTTTGACCGTGATGAAGTCATTGCCTCTGTCTTATAATCGGGATATGCAGGAAGATAAAGTCGCCCTGTTTCAAACCGCATCCACACTAAGAGAATGTATCGACATCTATGCAAAAATGCTTCCGAGATTGAAAATTAATCAAGAATCCATGCGGGAAGCGGCATCCAGGGGATTTTTGAATGCAACCGATATGGCGGATTATCTTGTGGCCGTTGGTATGCCGTTTCGTCAGGCCCATGGGTGTGTCGGTGAAGCGGTCGCATATGCTGCGAGCAAGAAAAAGGAGCTGCATGAGCTCACTTTGAAAGAACTAAAATCCTTTTCATCTTATTTCAAGAAAGACATATTCAGTGTTTTGAGCATTGAACAAATGATCAATCGAAGGAAATCCATTGGAGGGACGGCCTTGGAATGTGTTAAGGCCGCCATAAAAAAAGCAGAGAAAGAACTTACAAATAGCGGATTGTCATGAATAAATACTTTAAAAAGGGTCTTGTTTTGTTCTGTTCTGTTGCGATATTGCTGACGACGTTCTTTTCAGCATGCGGTAAAAAAGCACCGCCAAAGCCGCCGGTGAAACAATCGGGGGAACAAAGCACCAAAAGTTTAAAGTGACTATCATACACGGATAGGGTAATTATGCACCATTTTACTTACCGAAACAATGAATTATACTGTGAAGATG
>JBAUWG010000512.1:0-2583 GCA_049583675.1 Desulfobacterales bacterium
GTAGAAATGCCCAGATATATCCAGGAATCTCCATTTTTGTAAATGGCCCACGGCGGTTTTCGATAAATTTCTTTCCCCAGATCCCAGTCGTCAATTTCTGGTATAGAAAAATGATGTCGGATGCAAATGGTATCCTCTCCCGGGCCTTCTACCTCGAAAAGTTTGAACTTGGAATGAAAGGTCGAATCGGTGATGGGTAGATCAGATTCCACCTGAATCGTAATACCGGCACATCGGTAGTGACGACAATGAGTCATATTTAAAGAATTTTAGCCCCGCTCAAAAAACGGGATAAACCTTTCATAAAATCGTTACACAATTTTATTTAGAAAAAGGAAGAATATTTAAAAGAAAGGATCGGAGTCCTATCAGTAAGAGTCTCGGTTGACCCAAAAGAAGGTGAAACAGAAGTCGGGGAGTCTCATCGCGATTAAACGCACCGAGCGCGCGCATGGTTGACGGATTGAGCATGTCCAGAAGCCTGACATAGTCGGTCTGTGAAAAGCCTATCAGACTCTTTCGGATAATGCTGTGCAGATCGAGCTCTCTTCTCAAGCGTTTGAGGTTATGATTGCTTTTATTGTTTAAAATGTTGTCCACAACAGACAAGGCGCCGCGAAAACCGGTGACCACGCCGCCCACTGTGGAGGCTTTGACCTGTCCGGCTGCATCCCCGACCAGATAAACATCATTATGGCCGATTTTTCGGTGAATGGGAACCCATCGGGTATAAATCGGAATGGGCGCGCTTTGGAATTCAATGGGTTTCAAGTTTTTCCGGTCAAGGAAATGGTCGATCGCCTTTCGACCCTTTTGTGCTTCATCGGCGATCAGGCCGAGCACCCCATGGGTCGATGAGTGTGGGATGAGCCAGTAAAAGAAAGGGGTGTTTTCGGGCAGGAACCAGACACGGGTGGTGTCCGAGGGCATATCTGCGGGCAGCTTGACAACCGCCTGAATCAGCGGCACGGTGTCAGGTTTGGGCCACCCGCCGCTTTTGGCCACCCTGCTGAAAGCGCCGTCGGCGCCCACGAGAATGTCTGTGTATTCTTCGACCGGCGTTCCATTACCGTTGTTGGAAATAGAAAATGCCAGTTGCTTTCCATTGGGTTTCAGGTTCAAAAAGCGGTGGTTGGTCAAAATTTCAACGCCGCTTTTTCTGGCCTGTGCCGCCAGTTCATGGAGCAGTTTAGGACGTAAAATAACGAGATCCGGGTGCTTGAGTGATATTTGTGCAACCCGTCCGTCCGCATACAGCTCGAATCGGCGGATGACGTTGACCAAAGAGCTTTGATAGAGCGGTCCCAGCAGCCTAGGCAAATGGCCGGTGACAATCAGGCTGCGGGGCCTGGAATCGATCTGTTTCGATGCTTCAAAAACTTTCACGGCCATGCCGTGATCCGCAAGCTTTTTGGCGGTGAGAAGTCCGGCCGTCGAAGCTCCGATGATTGCGACGTTTTTGAGCATAATAGTTATCTGTTATCCGTTATCCGTTATCGGTTATCCGCCAGGTGCATAGGGCATAGCGCGTGGCGCATGGCGTGAAGTGCAAAGAAGATCGTTATCTGCTTGCCCCGCTTGCCCAATGAAACCTCTTTATTTGTTTCATCGGGGTTAAATTTTTCGAAGAAAACGAGCCTGCCAAGTTAAATTCATGTCAATGACAGCAATGCGTATTTAACAAAGGCGAAGTTTACCCCGTTAAACCTTTTTGCATTTGTTTATCTGGGGCGAATTTAACTGGGGTCCTCTGTCCTCTGGTTTATGAAGTGCTTAAACAAAAACTGATAGAAAGTCAAGAGCTTAGATTGTTAACCTATTGAAATTTGTTTGGTTCCAAGTAAACTCAAGTGGTTTTTAATTATTTTCTTCCGCCATGCTCTATGCGCCATGCTTGCCCCTTAGGTTCCCGTGAAAGTACCGGGACCGGCCTGCAGATCGTACTGGGGTACTTTGTAACCCTGATAACAAATAACGGATAACCGATAACGACGAATCGAATTTTAACTCGATGAGTGTTCAAATCTTCCTACTCCGCGTCTCCCACTTTCCCCGAAAGCTGATCCAGAAGGAAAGGGCGATCAGATGGAGATCGAGATAGATGGACTGCCTGCGGATGTAAAATAGATCATATCGAAACTTGCGATGGGGAGAGGCATCCTTGGGTATGTAGATGGTGGCCAGACCGGTCAATCCCGGCCGGACCTGCAATCGTTCCTGAAACCCGGGGATACTCTCGTACGGTATGTGGCGTCCATTGTCATCGTTGACAATTTCACCCACGGCCAGAGAACGGGGACCGACAAAGCTCATCTCACCGGCCAAAATGTTGAGGATCTGTGGAAGCTCATCCAACCCCATGGCTCGCAGCACGCGGCCGACCCGGGTAATCCGATGATCGTTTTCCGCAGCCTGCTTCAGGCCAAACTTCTGGTCTGAATCCGGGGCCATCGTACGGAATTTGTAAACCCCGAATCGGCTCTTTCCTTTGCCCCATCGCTGCTGGCGGTAAAAAACAGGGCCACCGTCTTCCAGCTTGATTGCCAAGGCAATGGGCAGAAACACGGGCACAGACAAAAAGAG
>JBAUWG010000513.1:0-7372 GCA_049583675.1 Desulfobacterales bacterium
CAGGTGCTTTTGAACCTTTATGTCAATGCCTGGCAAGCCATGTCCGGTACCGGAGAGCTTTACCTTCAAACGGAAAATGTCATTTTGAATGATAAGCACGTTAAACCATACGGAATAACAACAGGCAAGTATGTCAAAATTTCTGTCACGGATACCGGTATGGGAATAGATGAAGCCATTCAACATAAAATATTCGATCCGTTTTTCACAACCAAAGAGATCAGCAGAGGTACCGGCCTGGGACTTGCTTCGGCGTATGGTATTATCAAGAATCATGGCGGGATTATAAATTCAAAAAGTAATAAGGGCCAAGGGGCGACCTTTAACATTTTCTTGCCGGCATCTGAGAAAAAGATCTTCAAAGAAAAAATTGTCCAAAAAGAAATATTAAAGGGTTCAGAAACGGTTCTTCTGGTAGATGATGAGGATATGATTATAGATGTCGGCCGCGATCTTTTAGCGAAATTAGGTTATGAAGTGCTCACTGCAAAAACCGGTATGGAGGCTGTAGAGATTTGCAAAATCAACCGGAAAAAGGTCGATATCGTCATTCTGGATATGGTCATGCCGAAAATGGGTGGTGGAGACACCTATGAAAAACTAAAAGATATCGATCCTGGAGTAAAGGTTCTTCTTTCAAGCGGCTATAGCATTGATGGACAAGCAAGCAAGATATTGTCTCGGGGGTGTGATGGATTTATCCAAAAACCATTCGATATCAAAAGTCTATCATTGGAAATAAGGAAAATCCTGGATAATGATTTAAAAAACATCCGCCCGGTTTTAAATTAAAAGAGCAAACCCTTCGAGAGCGAAGCGGTCTTCCATCGTCAAGGGAACAAAGTTCCCGGTCCTAATACCTCCAACGGCCGCAGGTCTTACCTCCATCGTCTGCCATCTGCCGTCCGTCGCCCGCTCTCTTACCTTCTTCTGTCGTCTGTCGTCCGTCATCCGCCCTGTGTCCCTATGCCCTCCGCTCTATGCCCTCTCTGCCTTCTGGTCCTTCGACCATCAATCATCCATCCGAAGCGTCCTTCTTCAATTTATGTCATATTGATTGACAAATTTTGTCCAATTACGTTGATATACAATTTAAACACTTTATATAACTATTTGTATTTTAATAATATTTGAATTTTATGAAAGGAAAAAATTCGTATTTTGCATGATTTTTGCAGTGATTGAGACAAATTTACACGCGGTAACCGTTGAAAAGTGGCGGAAACCGGAACATCCAAAAAGGTGGCGTCAATATAAGTCGCAATAAGAAAGCCAAGCACGAGACTTTAGCGGGTACCCGTACTTGGCTTAGGAACACCTGAGGGCCTTTCAGCACCTCAAGATATATGAAAATTATCATTGTATATCTTGTCTGTCAATAGGCTCTCCAATCCATTTCGGAGAGTTTTTTTTTAGCATAATAACAATGATAATCAAAAAAGGAGGAAGATGTATGAAAAAGCTAAGCATGATCTTGACGGTTTTATTTATCTTCGGATCATCTGCAATCGGTCATACGTCTGAAAAATGCATTTTATTCGAAGGTACATTTGAACAGTCGGCCAGAAGACCGGTCGCTCAGTTCGAATACTTCCAAGCGCTGGATGGAAAGGCCGTCTTACAGGTGTATACCAATAAAGACCGCCATCACCACCCAAATGTGGACAGCGCAATGATTGCCATCAATGGGAAAAAGGTTGTTCGTTCCTGGGATTTTTATAAAAAGAGATTTTTTCGTTTTTGGCATTTTAGAAAACACAAGTTCTACCATTCCGCGAATGTTAGACAAAACAACGACATCATAGAGAAAACTGTAGAATTGACCACCGGACGAAATTCTCTGGAAGTCATGCTGGAAGGCCGGCGTGGCTCAAAAATCAATGTCGTCATCGTAGGAACGAAACCTCTGGCATCCAAGGATTCGGATGGCGACCTTATTTCAGATGACGGGGACGAAAGCGGGATATCCACTGACAATCCCTGCACCGGCGGCAACACAGCCTTATGCGACGACAACTGCCCCAATGACTTCAACCCTGACCAGGCGGATTCGGACGGGGACAAGATCGGCGATGTGTGTGACGCCGGCGATACATATCCCAATACTGTGATCGGAACGATTCCTGTGGGGACGAAACCTTATGGCGGAATAGCACTATCCCCGGACGGACAGTTTGCCTACGCGACCAATTATGGCGACGGGACAGTATCGGTCATCAAGACCGCCGACAAGACCGTAATGGACACTATCTCTGTGGGACCCCAGCCATTCGGCGTTGCAATGTCGCCTAACGGCGACTATGCATATGTGAGCAATTACGGCTCCAACTCGATATCGATAATCCGGACATCCGACAATAGCGTAGAAGGACCCTTTCCCGCGGGCCAGGGTCCATTTGGCATTTCAATGACACATGACGGCATGTATGCTTACGTCAACGATTATGGCACCGGCACAGTATCGGTCCTCGATACATCAGACAATAGCATAGCGGATACCATCACGGTGGCAAACGGGCCTTTCGGCATTGCAGTAGCGCCTGACGACAAGCATGTATATGTCTGCAATTTTGGTTCCGATACCGTATCGGTCATCCAGACATCCGACAATTCCGTCACCCAATCGATTCAGGTGGGAGACGGACCTTCCGGTGTTGCAGTGACGCCGAACGGCAGGTATGCATATGTGACCAATTTCTTTGAAAACTCCGTGTCGGTTATCCAAACATCCGACGATCCTGAAGGCAACACCGTGTTCGCTACTATTCGCGATGTGGGGAATGCGGGGAACTGGATTGACGGGGTTGCCGTAACACCCAACGGCGCGTTTGTTTATGTCAACAATTATACCGACAACACGGTATCGGTCATCCGGACATATGACAATAGCGTGATCGATACCATCAATGTGGGGACTAAACCGCACGGCGGCATCGCCGTGTCTCCCGACGGGAATTTTGTCTATGTGGGCAATTATACTGACGGCACGGTATCGATCATCGGGTATGAGTTTTGACGACTCGATGATGTGCCGCAGGATGGAAATCATTTGATTGGGCAGCGGACATGACAGGCGATCTAATGAAGAAGCCTGTCATGTCCTGCTTCCATTCACAATATCCGGCGATTCAAGACTTCGGCTAAATGGCAATTTCTCTGTTTTGCAGTTTTTGGATAAAGACCCGGTCTGCCGGCGCAAAATCAAACCCGGCGAGCTGTTCCATGGATATCCACTTAAAATCATCGTGGGCTTTCAGTTGGATGATTCCGCCTTCCCAGTAGGTGCGATAGGCTAAAAGCTCGATGGAAATATGATCATAGTGATAAACACTCGATCCAAGGAAATCGCCCACGGACACATCGATATCGAATTCTTCCTTCATTTCCCGTTTTAAACATTGTTCCGGCGTCTCATGGGCTTCGATCTTTCCCCCGGGAAATTCCCATTTGTCCGGCGGTTGATCACCGGGCCCCCGCCTGGCGATGAGTATCCTGTCGTCTTTGACCAGTATCGCCGCCGTCACTTGGACGATGTCTGAATGGTTCGTGGTGTTCATTGATAGAGTTAACCAGGGTCAAAAAACTCAGTTCCGGCCCGGGCCCCGAATGACACAGGCCTTTTCGAGCAGGTCATTGAAGGCGGGATTGAACCTTTTAATGAGATCGATCCTTTGGACGGAGAGAATATTGTCAAGATCCGGCGGGTCCAATCCAATGTCGCCTTCCCTGTTGACGGCTTCCATGACAATTGAAATGGCGTAAATCGCCATCTTTTCAATCATTTCTTCCGTGGTCACCCTGCTCTTGTCGATATCGAGATGCCTAAATATTTCATAGACACAGACCGACAATAGCGGATCGGCGATATCCTGAGGTTCTTTGCATTCATCGAGACTGAAATTACGTTCCAAAAAATCCTCTGCAATCTTCTGCAGCTTTTCAAGCCACGCGCGATCGAGATTCTGCGGCAAAACTGCGGCCGGCCCTTTTGACAAAACTTCATTATTGAATTTGGATATCATTTTTCGGTTCCTTTATTGCTGAAGAATAGCTTATGCCTTTGCACTTTAAGATGGTCAGATCAACAGAGTCAATTTACTCAATAAACCGGTCAAATGTCAATGGCCCTGCTCAATTTGAGCATATTTTAAATAAACCCGGTAATTTATTTACGACCCCGATAAAATTCGCTTCGCTCCTCATTGACATGAATTTCATAGGGCAGGCAGAGACGCAGGGAACCCAAAAAAATTATCTCTCGCAGAGTGCACAGAAAAGGACGATGTTCTTTTTTCAGGCTTTGCCGGAAAAGATAAAATAATACTCTGCGACCTCTGCGGGTTATGCGAGAAAAGACAAAAATATTAAGGTGAGATCAAACCGGCCTGTCCGGCCCAATCCATAAGGGTGTGAAACGGCCCGTGAAACCCATCTTCTTTTTCGAACTCGCCGGTATTCGGATCAATGGCTGCAAAGGGGACGCCGGCGGCCCTGGCCGCCCATAAATCCCCTTTGCCGTCGCCGATAAACAGGCAGTCCTCGGGGGTGAATTCGAATTCATCCAGCAGGTGTTTCAAGGATTCGGTTTTGGGCCAATTGCCGCCGCCCCGGATGATGTCCAGATAGGAGTCAAGGCCCTGCACGGCCAGGATATGGCGCAGCTCGATCAGCGGCGTGTTGGACAAGGCCACCCGGGTTATGCCGCGTTGGGCCAGCGCGTTCAGGATATCTTTGCAGCCCTTTGCCAAAGGCGCCGTGCCCATGGACGTGCGCGTCAATGCGATCAATCTTTCCCAGAGGCGTTCGAATTCGTTTTCCCCGAAGGGTCTTTGGATGATGTAATGTTGTACCCGGCGTATTTTCTCGCCCCGATCGATGCCGGTCAGGGTCAGATAAAACGCGGCGATCCGCTCCTGCAACACAGAGTCGTCGCTGAAAGCCCGCCCCATAGCCCGGGCATTGGCCGAATTCGAATCCATCAGCACCCCGTTGACATCGAAAATACAGATTTTGACTTTAGAGAAGTGCATTATACTTTATTAAGCCGCAAAAGGCATAAAAGAACACAAGATTTTAAAAAATTTAGAGGGGTGTTTTTGATGAAAATCGTCGACAGTTTTTACGGAATATTTCCGGGGGGAATATCGCCCATGTGAAAGGGAAAGACGCCTTCTATGAGATCCCTGTAATATTGGTGAAGGACATCTCTGACCACCGTAAATGCCAGGTCATCCCAGGGGATCTCATGTTCTTTAAACAAAAGCGTCTCTAAACTTTCGTAACCTGCCCGGAAATGTTTATCCTTCAGCGGCCCCCGAAATATCAGATAGACCTGGCTGATAAAGGGAAGATTGTAGAGGGCATAAGGTTCGAGAAATTCGACGGATGCACGGGCCTCCTCGTAGAGCTCCCGTTTTGCGCCGTCTTCCACGGTCTCGCCCTGTTCAAAAAATCCTGCCGGAATCGTCCACTTGCCGAAGCACGGTTCGATGGAACGCCGGCACAATAAAATTTTGTCTTTCCACACCGGAATACAGCCCACCACCAGCTTGGGATTTTGGTAATGGACGGTCTGGCAGGTATCGCAGACAAAACGCGGCCGGTCGTCGCCTTCGGGGATGCGATATGTCAGCTCTGACGCGCATCGATTGCAATATTTCATCTTACCAATTCCACATCACCGGATCGTTATCCAATGGATCGGTGACAATTTTTCCGATCTTATCCACAGCCGCCAGGTCCTTCTCAGACATGCGAACATTTCCGGCCTCGGCATTTTGAACGGCCTGTTCGGCGTTGCGGGCGCCTGCAATGGCCGTTACCCCCGGCCGGGCAATGAGCCAGGCCAGCGCCAGTTGCCCTAAAGTGATGTGATTCGCCGCTGCAATGGGCCGGAGTTTCTCCAAGGCTTCATGGACGCGTTTGTAATTTTCCGGTTGAAACAATTTGTTTTTAAAGCGGTGATCGCCCTTGGCAAATTGATGGTCCGGCCCGAATTTTCCGGTCAACAATCCCTGGGCCATGGAAGAATACGCCAGCACGGTGATATGGTTCTCGCGGCAATACGGCAGCGCATCGGTTTCGACTTTGCGCCAAAACAACGAATAGGGCGGCTGGAGGCTGTCGATTCGTCCGTATTTCGCCGCCTCCGCGATTTGCGAGCGGGAAAAATTGGAAACACCCACGGCGCGAATTTTGCCTTGCGCTTTCAAATCGGTCATGGCGCGCATGGTTTCTTCCAAAGGTACTTTTTTAGCGCCAAAGGAACCCGGGGGCCAATGGATCTGATAAAGATCGATATAATCGGTATTCAGATTTTTTAAAGATCTGTGGCATGCATCGATGACCTGATTGAACTTCAGGTGATTTGAAAATACCTTGGTGGCGATCACGACCCGGTCACGCACTTCATGAAGGGCTTTTCCGACGATTCTTTCCGAATGGCCGTCGCCGTAGACCTCTGCGGTATCGAAGGTCGTGATGCCTGCGCCATATGCCGCTCTTATGGCTTTTATCGATTCATTATCGTCGATGCCCACCCACATGTCCTTGCCGGCCTGCCAGGTTCCCATAATGATCGGGGATATTTTGATTTTAGAAGTACCGAGACTGCGAAGTTCCATCATCACCTCCAGTGCTGAGTGCTTGGGAGACTTTTGAGTACTATATTCAGTTTAAGCCTCTAAATTAATTTGTCAAGATTCCTCTTTTCCCTCTCCTCCATCTCCACCCCCCTGCTTTTGGATTGCAGAGAGCAGAGAGTATAGGGCGAGGTTTGACTCGATCCTGAACCCTGAACTTTGAACCCAAAATGATATTTTAACTTAAAAATATTTTCCAGGTCAAACTATTGACATGTTATTTTTAGTGGGTTAATTTAAATATCAATAACCATTCACCTCTTGTGTATTTTGCCGAAATTGATTTTGGAGTCTGCCCGGAGAGTCTGTCTTTTTTTGGCCTTCCTTCAAAGTGACCTCTTGGGTATTTGCACAAGATATAAAATAAGGAAAAACATTCGATGGAAGGTTATATCAAATCATACAGCGAAAAAAAAGGCTACGGCTTCGTGCATACCGAAGAATATGGAGATGTTTTTGTTCATAAATCAGGCATCAAGGAATTTGGGCATTTCGGTTTACAAAAGGGAGACCATGTATCTTTTGAATTAAAAGAAACCCCAAAAGGCAAACAGGCCGTCAACTTGCAGCCCCTCAGATCCTATTAAACTGGAAATACACAATAATTTTCTATCTCGAGATATTTCATCGGCAACGGAGAGTGCGTCGGATGCCAATAAAAGCTATTGCTTTTATTGCGTCTGAGACGTTCATTTCTTTCTATTACCATCGTTAATTTTTTTTAGAGGATA
>JBAUWG010000514.1:0-11762 GCA_049583675.1 Desulfobacterales bacterium
TCTGCTGTAGTTAAAATTAATGATGCAATTCGGCGTCAATTCGTTCTGATATAAATATCTTAAGTAACGACTGGTAGGGTACGTCGCGTTTATTTGCAAGTACCTTAAGCTCTTCAATCATTGACTCTGGGAGACGGATGGATATTGATCGGGTCGAAGGCTTAAGTTTGGGCATAACGACATTTTCTGCATCAGACCAGTCGATATATTCTGAAGAATCGTGTTTTTGCCAGAAAAGACGCTCTTCAGCTTCACTTTTAAATTTTGGTATTTTCTTTTTCATTTTAAGTACCTTTCCATTTCCGCATCTGTCATATCTCGCGCGGAAATGATTCGTATTTTGTCATTACGAACAGTAAAAACAGCGAAAAGCATGCGATTTATATTCGTACGACCAAGCACATAATATCGATTCTCAAGTTTGGAATGCTCTTTGTCCCGTTTTATAATTAAAGGTCTATTAAAAAAGATTTGTTCGCATTCTCCGTTTGAAACATCATGTTGATCCCAATTCTTGGTACTATTGCCCTGATCCCATTCAAAACCTTTACAATTTTCCAATATTTTTTTTGGCTTAACCATGATCCGTGTATATCATGAATATATACAAAAAGTCAACGCGATTTTTAGCAGAACGAATAGTTCACCAGACACCAAAAGCCGCAAGGCTTTTGGTGTCTGGTGAAATGACAGGTTCGGTTCTTTATGTAACGTCACTGCTGTCCGGTTAAGATTTTTAGAATACAATATAACCAATTGAATACATTTAAAAAATGGAAGAATTTTAAAGGGATCGATTTGAATTTGCCATAGGCTTGGTTTCGTGGTTTCTTCGCAGAAAAAAATGCGAAAGGAGCCTCACCATGAACCAGGGCCAAACCGTTTTCTCCCAGATAATTGATTTCCTGCAGAAGAATAAATTTCGTCAATGTGTCAATCGTTATAACGGTAATCACCGTATACGCTCTTTTACATGCTACAATCAGTTTCTATGCATGGCTTTCGCTCAACTGGCCTACCGTGAAAGCCTCCGTGATATCGAGTGTTGTCTGAAGGCCATGAGAGAAAAGCTTTACCATATGGGAATAAGAGGTAAGGTCTCCCGCAGCACATTAGCCGATGCAAATGAAATTCGGGATTGGCGAATCTACAGCGACTTTGCCCAAGTACTGATCCATGAGGCTCGCCGACTATATATCGATGATGATTTCGGCCTTGAACTGAAAGAAACCGTTTATGCTTTGGATTCATCGACAATTGACCTATGGCTTTCGGTTTTTCCATGGGCTCGATTCCGTAAAACCAAGGCGGCTGTAAAATTGCACACCCTACTGGATTTGCGCGGCGATATTCCAACATTCATTTGGATCACCGATGGTAAGGTTCACGACGTCAATGTCCTTGATCATCTTATTCCAGAGCCTGGTGCATACTATATCATGGATCGTGCCTATTTGGATTTTCAGCGACTGTACCAGATGCATCAAAGCTCAGCCGTATTCGTAATTCGTTCGAAAACCAACACGGGGCTTCGCCGGATATATTCACATGAAGTCGATAAAACTACTGGTGTCAGATGCGATCAAACAGTTGTACCAACAGATTTTTACAGTAGAAAAGACTATCCGGAAAAGCTGCGTCGTATAAAATATTTCGATGCCGAGAAAAGCAGATCATTTGTTTTTCTTACAAACCAATTCATACTTCCGGCGCAAACGGTTGCCGAGTTGTATCGATACCGCTGGCGAGTAGAAATATTTTTTAAATGGATCAAACAACATTTGAGAATCAAAAAGTTCTTTGGTACATCAGAAAATGCCGTCAAAACTCAAATATGGATTGCCATCTCGACGTATGTTCTGGTTGCGATAATGAAAAAACGCCTAAAAATTGATTTGACTCTCTACATAATTTTACAGATTCTGAGCATCACGCTTTTTGAGAAAAAGCCCATCTATCAAGTGTTGACAGAGAGTGATTACAAAAATAAAATTACTAGTTCACATATCCAATTGAAATTATTTGAAAGTTAACCGGACACTACTGATTTACCATATATCCCAATCTTTCGAGACCATGTTTAAGAATATCAAAATGAACTTATATCCTATAAAATTGATAGTATTCAATGACCCATCATTCCATTATTCCCGTTGGACTTATTTTTTTTGCTTGACATCGATCTGTCGTTTGTGTACTACAATGTACCATAACCAAGAGGCAATTATCATGATAACAAAATATTCAAACACATTGAACGGTTACATAATGATGTCCATGATGCCCAGCCGAGGTGCGCCCATGGATTGATCATTTGGGATTTTTGATCGTTAAAGCCGTGGGTGATGAAAAACCCCGCGGCTTTTTTGTTTTTTAAGGAAGCATCATCAAATGTTTTTAACCCTCTTTACATCCAATATCCGCTTGACCTCCAACCATGTCCGCCGTTGCCTATGGATAATGTCCGGGCTCCGTCCGGAGCCGTATCATCGAAATTTATCCTGCTTTCATAAAGTTTATGTATAGAAATTTCCTTTTTGGACACAGAGGGGCCCGGGTTATCAAGATTCTTGGATTGCAACATAATAATATTATCTGTGTATATCTGCGAAAATCTGCTTGCCCCGTAGGTCCGGAAGATCGTACTGGGGTGTCCTATTTAATTTGACCCTAATAAGGAGATATATCCATGGCCAAAACCATAGAAGAAATCAATGCTAAAATTCGATCCGGTAAAGTGGTGGTCTTCACTGCCGAAGAGATCATCGATGTGGTCCGGGAAAAAGGAATTAGACAGGCGGTCCGGGAAGTGGATGTGGTGACCACCGGAACCTTCAGTCCCATGTGTTCTTCTGGCGCTTTTTTGAACATCAAACAGCAAAAACAAAAAATGAAGTTCGGCGGCGGATTCGCCACGTTGAACGGCGTGCCGGCGTATGCCGGTTTAGCAGCGGCCGACATCTATATCGGGGCAACGGCAATTCCCGACGGCGACCCCCGCAACGGCAACGGCCGCCCGGGAAAATTCCGATATGGCGGCGCGCATGTCATTGAAGACCTGATTGCCGGGAAAAAGGTTCTGCTCAAGGGCGGTGCTTATGGTACCGATTGTTATCCGCTGAAAACCCGGGATCAGACGGTCGGATTGGAAGACATGAACGATGCATTCCTGTTCAATCCGAGAAACTGCTATCAGAACTATAATGTTGCCGTCAACCTTTCCGACAAACCCATTTACACCTATATGGGGAAACTCAAACCCAAGCTGGGGAATGCATATTATTGCAGCGCCGGCCAATTGTCACCCTTGTTAAACGATCCGTATTTTCGTACCATCGGTATCGGCACCCGGGTATTTTTCTGCGGCGCACAAGGTTATGTTGCCTGGCCGGGCACTCAGCATAATCCAACTGCGCCGCGGCTGCAAAACGGCACTCCGCAGACCCCGGCCGGAACCATTGCCCTGATCGGGGATATGAGACAGATGAGCGCCCAATGGCTTCGGGCGGTTTCCTTTACGGGATACGGCGTAACACTGAGCGTGGCCGTTGGGGTTCCCATTCCCATTATAGACGAAGACATGCTGCGTTCGGTGTCCGTTACGGATGCCCAGCTCAAGGCGCCGGTGGTGGATTACAGCCGATACTATCCCACCGCCGAAGGGGAAAAAGAACTGGGCGAGGTCACCTATCAAGAGCTGAAATCCGGAAGCATCCACATCAAAGATCAACAGGTTCCCACCGGATCTTTCTCCAGCTACGCTTTGGCCCGAAAGGTGGCCCATCATCTCAAACAGCTCATTGAAGAAGGCGATTTTTTACTGACGCAATTCCAGGCGCCTCTTCCGGGTGCTGTCGTAGGAAAGGAGGCCGCAGAATGAAACAGACAAAACTTGCTTTTATTTTTCCTGAAAATACGGTTGAAGAGCCGATAACCTACAACCTGATCACCGATTACGGCGTCCGGGTCAACATTTTGCGTGCCAGCATCGATCCGGGTAAAAAGGGTCGTATGGTGGTGGAATTGAGCGGCGAGGAAATTCAAATTTCTCAAGCGCTGAACTATCTTGAAAGCATCGGCGTGGTGGTTGCGCCGTTGGCCCAGAAGATCCGGCATCTCGAAGACCGATGCACCGGCTGCACGGCCTGTGTGCCCCACTGTCCGACCCGGGCGCTGGACGTCGATCGTACGTCCTGGAAGGTATCCTTTGATTCTGAAAAATGTATCGTCTGCTTCTCTTGTCTTGAAACTTGCATTTATCACGCCATGTCGGTGGAAGAACAGTTTGCGTAAGGTTCAATGTTTCCGGAAATTCAAACAAAGGACCGGCAAAAGAAATATGCCGGCATCTCGGCATCCCACTCAGCAAATTGGACATCTCAAGATTTTCCAACGACACCCTGTTGGTACAGATCAATGAAAATGTGAGAGAAAAAGATGGAACACTTGAAAATTTTGTCTGTGGGGCCGCTGCTGGCAGAGGCCATAACACGGATACACAGCGGAGAGAGTGTGGGAGCGCTTTTCAGCTGATTGGCACCTTTTCAGAAAAAACGCATTAAATTAACATTCGTCTCACCGAGTAAAAATCCTGGCCCGGAGGACCAGGATATCAAGGTTAGATAAACCGGGGACTGCGGCCCGATCGCCCGTTAACCGTATAGGCTTCGCAGGGCTTTTTTATTGATTTTGCCCACGCTGGTTTTAGAAATTGAATCGACCAGGTTTACCTTGTCCGGAACGCCAAATTTTGGGATCATTCCGTTTTCGACAAACCGTTTGTAAAAGCGTTTCAGATCCTCCCCGGTAACTCTATTCTTAAATTCATCTTTTAACACCACCAGTGCCAGGGGCCGTTCTCCCCATTTGTCATCCGGGATCCCGATCACGGCGGCTTCGCTAACCGCCTCATGCCGGCTGATAATGTCTTCCAGCACCAGGGATGAAATCCATTCCCCGCCGGTTTTGATGACATCTTTGAGGCGATCGGTGATCTGCAGATAACCGTATTCGTCGACAAAACCGATATCACCCGTATGAAGCCACCCCCCTGACCATAAATCCTCGCTCTTTTCCGGGTCTTTCAGATAGCCGTGTGCGAGCCAGGGTGCTCTCACCACCACTTCGCCGGTGCTTTTCCCATCATGAGGCAACGGCTTCCCATCCGAGTCGATGATTTCAAGATACACGTTGGGAAGGGGTAGTCCTGTTCTGCACCGTATGCCGATCTGCTCGTCTATTCCCCATTCGAGCATATTCGGCTTAAGATTAGCGGTTGTCAGGACCGGGCAGGTTTCGGACATACCGTAGCTGGTATAGACATTGATGCCGAGGTCGAGAGCGGATTTGCACAGTCCGCGGGATAAGGCAGAACCACCGGTAATCACTTTCCATCCGGACAAATCGATATTCTTAACGGCCGGGTTGCTGACCAGCATGTGCATGATGGTCGGCACACAGTGGGAAAATGTGACCTTTTCTGTTGCGACCAACTTCAGAAGCATCTCGGGCTCGTATTTTCCGGGATAGACCTGCTTAGCGCCGAGAAACGTCATCAGATAAGGTATTCCCCAGGCGTGAACATGAAACATCGGGGTCATGGGCATGTACACATCTCCGGAGTTGACGGAGGCCTGGGACTTGTATGCACAAAAGACGGACATAATGCCGTAGGTGTGAAGCACGATTTGGCGGTGAGAAAAAAATACGCCCTTGGGGAAACCGGTGGTGCCGGTCGTATAAAAGGTTGTCGCCACGGCATTTTCATCAAAATCGGGGAATTCATAATCGTCGGCGGCATGAGAAAGCAAGTCTTCATACTCCCCGTCGACGGCAAAAGACGTTTCGATGATCTCTATTCCATCTGAAATCAGAATAATTTTTTTGGGCGTCGCGAACTGATCTTTTACAGATTCAAGCAAAGAGAGAAAATCCGAATTGACCAAAATAACGTCATCTTGTGCATGATTAATCGTATAAATGAGCTGATCGGGCGACAGCCGGATATTGATGGTATGGAGTACCGCGCCCATCATGGGCACGGCAAAGAAGCATTCCAGATATCGGTGGCTATCCCAGTCCATTACCGCTACGGTGTCTCCGGGGTCGACCCCGAGATCTTTCAATGCATTGGCCAACTGATGGATTCTCTTGCCAAAGTCGGCATAGGTATATCGCATTTTGTCCCGATAGACAATTTCCTGGTCAGGTGAATAGATCAATGGCGTCCGGAGAAAGTGTTTAATCAGGAGCCGGTAGTCGTAAGCCGAGGGTGTGGGTTCAATTATTTTGGGTGTCATGTTGACTCCTCATCTTAGAAGGGGGTCGGGGTGTTTTCCGAGCAGGCGCTACATGGATAATCTTTTTTTAAGGATTTCAAAGAAAAACTCCCCGAGGGCTCAGGTAATTAACATAGCAGAAACAAATTAGAATTCAAGCACATAAAACAGCAGGTCGTAAAATCCGAAAAAAATGATTGACAGGACTATCGTCATCCGTCGAATATTCAAATTTGGGATTTACCCGCTTCAGGGGGGTTAACATGTAATTTGCTGCTTGGAATTTGTGATTTTAAACAAGGAGGTTCAAGATGTTGCTGCGATCCTATAAAATGGAGATTTTCAGAGCCGAGTGCAATCCGGGATTTGAAGCGCTGCATTGTTTCGCCCATCTGGACCAGGATGTGGGCGAGGCGATCCCTTATCTGAACGCCGTGCTCGGCGGCTTTACTTATCAAAAAGACCCGCCGAGCGTCACCTTCAAAGCCCATGGCAAACTGATCACCGTTCACGCCAAAAAGATCGCCGTAAATGCGCTTAAAGATGCAAATGAAGCGAGTAAAATTATCGAGTGGTTGAAACGGGAGATCAATTCAGCCTGGGAAAATCGAAATAACATCGAACCCCTGTATGAAACGGCCCCCCAACCCAAGGTCATTGAAATCCTAAAAATCCTGCCGAAAACCAATTGTAAAGCATGCGGTCGGCCCACCTGTATGGTCTTTGCCGCCCAGGTGGCCGAGGGGGCAAAAGGGGCTGAAGACTGCCCGGCCCTGGACGATGAAAAAAGAAAACGACTGGTGCGGTATTTGAGCCAGTTCCATTTCGATTTTTAGAACAATGAGTTGATTTCAATTTTTTTTGTGATATGTTATGTTAACGTTAACATAACCTCAATAACGGGTATCAATATGCAGGATTTCGACACGTTCATAGAAAATTCAGCCGCAGCCCACGGGCATTTGTGCCCGGGTCAGGTGGTGGGGGTGCGCATGGCCATGCTGGGATGCCGTCTCATTGGCCTGGATGAACCGACCCGTATCGACCAGATCAAAAAACTCATCGTCTTTGTCGAGATGGACCGGTGCACCGGCGACGCCGTGGCGTTTGTCACCGGCGCCAAACTGGGGCGGCGGTCGTTGAAATTTAAGGACTACGGCATCATGGCGGCGACTTTTGTCAATTTGGAAACTAACACGGCCTTTCGGGTGATTTCCACGGAAGACGCCAGAGATTTGGCGCCGCTTTACGCACCTGAAATCCCGGGAAGATATCTCCGGCAGATTGAAGCCTATAAACGGATGCCGGACAGTGTTCTGTTTCGGGTTCAAAAGGTCCGGGTGGATATGAGCGAATACGACTTGCCGGGTCCCACGCGCAAAAAAGTATCCTGCAGTCGATGCGGTCAGGTGGTTCGGGACAACCGGGAAGTAGTTCGAAGCGGTTGTATTCTTTGCAAACCTTGCGCTCAAGAGTCTTATTTTTCGGACGCAAAGGAGATCACCTGGCCGGATATGAACTGGACGCCAGACCAAGAAGAAACGCAGACAGTTGCCGGTATCGAGGTTAAATCATAGGCATCCAATCCTTGGTGACTTTGTAACATTGTGGCAAAAAATAAGGAGATAAAAGTTGATTAAAACCATCGACTTAAAAGATGCGGTGGGAACCAAACTCGCCCATGACATCACCGAAATCCGTCCCGGAGAGTTTAAAGGCGCAGCTTTTCATAAAGGGCACACGGTCTGCAACGATGATTTGTGCCGCCTGCAGAAACTCGGAAAGAACCATCTTTATCTGATTGATTTAGAGACAGACGAGATCCAGGAGAACGAAGCGGCCGCCATTATGGCCAATGCCATAGCCGGAAAAGGGGTCACCTGGAAAAATGAACCTCGTGAGGGAAAAATCGGCCTAAAGGCGGATATAGACGGATTACTGGTTATCAATGTTGCGGCATTGGCAGCGTTTAATATGATCGACGAAGTCATGTGCGCCACGATGCACAATCACACCCTGGTGAAAGCAGGCGATCTGGTGGCCGCCACCCGGGCCATCCCTTTGGTCATGAAACGGGCTCCCATCGAAAGGGCCGCCGCCATTGCCGCTCAAAACGGCGGTGTGGTTTCCGTACGTCCTCTTGGTCGGAGAAAAGCCGGTCTGGTCATCACGGGAAACGAGGTGTATCACGGTCTGATCCAAGACCGTTTTGCGCCCATTCTGACTCGAAAACTCATTGATCTGGAATGTGAAGTGAAGGGCGTGACCTTTGCGCCTGACGATGCTGAAATCATTCGCCGGGCGATTTGCGAACATATTGAGCAAGGCTGCGATCTGATTCTTTTAAGCGGCGGCATGAGCGTGGATCCTGATGACGTTACCCGCAAAGGGATTCGCCTGGCCGGTGCCGATGAGGTTCACTATGGGGCTGCAGCGCTTCCCGGCGCCATGTTTCTAGTGGCGTATATCGGGAAAGCGCGGCTCCTCGGCGTACCGGCTTGCGGTCTTCATCACCGTACGACCGTTCTCGATCTGGTTCTACCCCGTATTCTGGCCGGAGAAAAAATCGGCAAAAAAGAACTGGCATTTTTAGGTCACGGCGGACTGTGTCAAGATTGTCCGGAATGCACCTATCCGCATTGTGCGTTCGGCAAGGGAAGCTAACAGGAAATGCCACCCGGAAGAAGGAAAACATTACATGACCGATATCAAACAGAATCATGACGGGCGGGTCGTCGCCGTATCCGTTAGTCTCAAAAAAGGCGTCAAAAAAACAAATATCCTTCAGGGCAGTCTGATTGAAAATTACGGTCTTGAAAACGACGCGCATGCCGGTGACTGGCATCGCCAGGTCAGTCTTTTAGCCATAGAAAGTATTTCCAAAATCAGGAAGAAAGGTCTTGATGTCAATCCAGGCGATTTTGCCGAAAACATCACCACCGAGGGCATCAGGCTCTGGGAACTGCCTGTGGGCACTCAGCTGAAACTTGGAGAAAACGCAGTGGTTGAGATCACCCAAATCGGCAAGGAATGCCATGATCGCTGTGCCATATTCAAACAAGTGGGTGACTGTGTCATGCCCAGAGAAGGTATCTTTGTCAGGGTACTTAAAGGCGGCGCCATAGGCCCCGAAGATCACATTCGAATTCTCAACAATCAACCCGGAACTATTCAATATGACGAAGCTCATTGATCCATACGGTAGAACCATCGATTACCTGCGAATATCCATTACCGACCGCTGCAATCTCGATTGTCTGTACTGCGCCCCTTTCGGCGGACGAAGAAGACTCTCGCATGCCGACATACTCTCTTATGAAGAAATTCTCCGGATAACAAACGCTGCGGTGTTGTCCGGAATTTCAAAGATTCGGATCACCGGAGGGGAACCGTTCCAAAGAAGAGGAATGGTGCGGCTTTGTCGGATGCTGACGGATATTGACGGTATTGAAAGCCTTGCCGTTACCACCAACGGCATCCTTTTAAAGGAGTTCGCAGTCCCTCTTTTCGAGGCCGGTGTTCAACGGGTGAATATCAGCCTCGACACGTTGAAGCCCGATCGATTCAAAGAGATTACCGGCGGCGATCTCTTGTATCGGGTGCTTGAGGGAATTGAAGCTGCGGAAAAGGCCGGACTGAATCCCATCAAGATCAACACGGTGGTCATGCGCGGTATTAACGATGACGAAATTGAAGACCTGGCCCGACTCACTCTGGAAAAACCCTATCATGTCCGGTTTATCGAACTTATGCCCACACAAGGCCACACCATGGAAAAACATCATTCACTTTTCGTCCCCATCAGTGAAATGATCGACCGTATTAAAATGATGGGAAATTTACAACTCAATAATAAAACAGAATCGTTTGGACCGGCAACGCTCTACGCTGTTCTCGGCGCACCGGGCAAGATAGGTTTCATCGCGCCGCTGAGCAGACATTTCTGCGAGACCTGCAACCGGTTGAGGCTCACGGCCGATGGAAAGCTCAGGACGTGCCTTTTTTCTGAAAAAGAAATTGATATCAAGGAATCTTTGCGAAAAGGTGCCTCCATAAAAGACCTGACGGATGTGTTCAAACACGCCGCACAGGTTAAACCTCAAAAACACCATTTAAACGATAGCGCCCCCCTGAACCCATCCAGACGGACCATGCGCGCCATCGGCGGCTAATGACGAAATGCCGGGGAAGCGATATGAGTAAAGAGCTCTGACTTGGCCCAAAGAACCAGGTTTTTCAAAACTGAATCATCTTAGAAAGGATGTGGTGGATCGATGACTTCTGATGATGATAGCGAATCCGAAGAAAAGACCATTCTGGTGGCCATCGATTTTTCAGATTGTGCCCGTGGTGCGCTGCGTCAAGCAAAATCGCTCATGGCCGAAAAACGGCTTCGTATCATTGCGCTTCACGTCATCAACCATGATTTTATTGCAGAATGTATCCGTCATGAGTTGGGTGATGAAGGTCAGATTAAAAAAAAACTGTTTATGGAAGCAAAAGCAAAGCTTCGAGAGTATTTGGCCCAGGAAAAATTGGAAGACAATAACGTCCAAATGATCGTCAGCGAAGGGGTCCCCTACATAGAGATCAACAAAAAAGCTGTCGAAAATAATGTGGATATGGTCATTATCGGAAGCTGCGGAAAGACCGGCGACATGGGCAGGATATTTTTTGGCGGCACTACGGAGAAAGTATTGAGATTCATCACGCGGCCCGTGCTTTGCGTTCCGCCGAAGTCGGATTACCGGATGGATTGACGGCGATAATACACATTAAAATGATCCAAGCATAAATTGGGCTTGATAAAATAGTGCAGATCGTATATGTATTTAAAACGGTGATGGAGTTCACCGATTAACCGCACGCCAGTGCTGATGACTCCTGATATGCTCAATCCTCTGGCGGGAGTCTTGATAAAAACTACCGCACAAAACTCCCGCCACACATCAAGGCGGGAGTTTTTTTATGCCCCAACGCACCGGCAATCTGCTGCACCGGTTCATGCCAGGCATTCTTTCGATTCAACCTGAATGCTTCCCTCCGATGCCGTTTTCTCTGACATTTATATTGCCGGTCATGCTGTTAAAGGTTCAGTCGTCATGCGATTTTTTAAACACCCATAAAACAAGGATGTTGATAGACACAACATAAAAGTCAACCCGAAAAAAGCTGTCATGTCTCCCCTCTACTGCCCGCTATGCAGCTGGATTGATGCGGCCAAAACCCGGGCGCTGGATCTGCTGTTTGTGTTGCTTAAAGAGCGTCGATACCGCATTGATTTCGAAAACGGCTACGGACCTGCGTCTCAAAAATCTCGCCGATGCGCTTGACATGCAGCCGTCAGATGAAATATCCGGATTTTTAATCCAGGTTGAATCCGCCAAGCTGGCGCTTCTAGAATGGGAGCTCGAAGAAGCCATGAGAAAAACAGCCTGGACCACCCGCCCTGAAATCAAAGGAAGCGAACAATCAGCCTGGCAC
>JBAUWG010000515.1:0-30462 GCA_049583675.1 Desulfobacterales bacterium
CCTTGCACCCTAAATCATCCACGGCCTTGGCTTTCACTCTGACAATATGTTCCCAGGCGTCATTGTCTGCCATAAACATGCAGTAATTTTCCGCGGCCCATCCTTTGGTGCTGTAAGTCCAGTCGGCGCCGGCCAAATGGAGAATTTTCCACAGCGGCACCATTTCATCCGGCTCGGTCACCGGTTCCCTGGAGTTCTGGTTCAAAAAGAACTCGGCGCCCTCCCGGTTAACATCCGCTGTCATGTCCTTGAACTCCGGCTGGGATTCCTGATATTCTTCCAGCACGTCTTCCACCACGAACTGAAAGTCTTCCTCGGATGTCCCCATGGCGCTGCAGGTGTCATGCTTCAATGCCATGTCGCACGATCCGAGAATACCCTTTGGCCGCTCTTCTCTGGGCCATGCCGCCCGGGCGTTAAAGACCAACTGCGGAATGTCGATCTTCATGGGACATACATAAATGCACCGCTGGCACATGGTACACATCCACACCCAGGGCGTGCTGGTTATTTCCTCGTCCATTCCAAGGGCGGCCATACGTAAAAACTTTCTGGGGTCCATATTCTCCAGGCCCGTCGCCGGGCATCCGGATGAGCAGGCGCCGCAGGTCAGGCAAAGATTAAGATGTCCCCCTTCGGGAAGCAGCTCCTTTACCTTGTCCAGAAAAATACTTTTCTTTTTGCCGCCGAGTTTAATTGCTTCTTCAGCCATAATGTATCCTCCGTTTTAGGCCTTCGTCGAATTCTTAAGCGGGTTGGGCCCCAAAGACCGTATATTGTCGGTCATCTCCTTTGCATAGGCTGCAAAGGTGGGTCCTTCGCCCGATGATAGATTATACATTCTCACCCTGTCTCCTTCAAGACCGATTTCCTCCAGCAACATGCGGACATGTTCCACCCGTTCACGAGCCCTGAAATTTCCCTCGTTATAGTGGCAGTTTCCTTCCAGGCAACCCACGACATATACGCCGTCGGCACCTTTCTGAAAGGCCCTCAGAAGATGTATGACATCAATCTTTCCGGTACAGGGGAGTCTAACGATTTTAATATTTGCAGGATAATCGAGTCGCATGGAACCTGCCAGGTCCGCGGCCGAATATCCTCAGTAATCACAGCAAAATGCTAAAATGGTCGGTTCGAAATCAGCCATTATAATCCCTCCGCATCAAGTAAGGCATCAATTTTACACGTTATTTGATCGTCATCATAAAAACTTAAATGAATGGTCTGCCGCGGGCAGATGCTGGCGCAAACACCACATCCATGGCAGATCGCTTCATTGATTTCAATGACTTTTTCATTGATATTAAATTCCGGAACACCAAAGGGACAGGAGCGGACACAGGTTAAACACTTGACACAATGGTCCACATCCACCTTGGCCGTAATGGCCGAAAGCTTGATGGCATCTTTGGCAAGAAACGTCGTCGCCCTTGAAGCCGCCGCCTGGGCCTGGGAAATCGCCTCTGTAATCAGCTTGGGGCCGTGGGCGGTCCCGCACAAAAAAACGCCGTCACTGGGCATATCCACCGGCCGCAGTTTCACATGAGCTTCGATGAAGAATCCTTCCGGATTCCGGTTCAGCTTCATGATCTGGCTCATCTCGTCGGTATCTTCAGCCCGCATTCCCGCGCTCAAGGCGACCAGGTCGGCCCTGATCTCAACATCTTGCTGCAATATATGGTCCTTAACGGTCACCAGCATGCCTTCGGACGCGCTTCGAACCTCCGGCGGCGCATCCTTGTCAAAACGGATAAAGATCACTCCTTGCTCTCTAGCTGCCGTGAAGTAGTCCTCAAGGAGCCCGTAGGTCCGGATATCCCGGTACATCACATAGACCTGGGTTTCCGGATTCAGCTTTTTGATGTGAAGGGCATTCTTGACGGCATTCTGACAACAAATCCGGGAGCACTCAACATAATCGTCATTCCGGGAACCGACACACTGAATCATGACGACGCTGTCGAGACCGGCGGCGCCTTTATCTTCCAGCCTGTCGGAAAGCGCCACCTGTGTCACCACCCGATCATCGTCGCCGTACAGATATTCCTTGGGCCGGTATTCCCCGGCGCCGGTGGCCACGATAAAAACACCGTGATCAATTTTTCGTCTTTCTTCATTGGCGCCCAAAGCCACTTCCGTGGCAAAATTCCCCTTAAAACCTTCAAATCCGACGATCCGGGCCCCGGTCAACACTTCGATTTTATCATGGCCGTTCACCTCATCCATGAGGCTTTTAAGGTAGGTCTGAACATCCGCCCCTTCGATGGTGTGGTGAAGTTTTCTCGAAAAACCGCCGAGTTCGGCCTCTTTTTCAAGTAATACCGTATTGAATCCCTGGTTGCCCAAACTCAGCGCCGCGTTCATTCCGGCAACACCACCGCCGATGACCAGCGCCTGTTTGTTGATAGGAACCACTTTCTCATGAAGGGTTCTCAGGGTAGCGGCCCTGGCCACAGCCATCCGAACCAGGTCTTTGGCTTTTTTCGTCGCGACCTCGGGTTCCTTGGAGTGAATCCAGGAATTCTGGTTGCGAATATTGGCCATTTCAAACAGATATTTGTTCAACCCGCAGGCCTCTAAGGTTTCCATGAACATGGCTTCGTGGGTTTTAGGACTGCAGGATGCCACCACCACCCGGTTGAGGTTATGTTCGATTATTTTTTCTTTAATTTTGTCTTGCGTGTCCTGGCTGCAGGTAAACAGGTTTTCATCCGCGTAGACCACGCCCGGAAGCGTCTCTGCATACGCCTTCACTCCCGGGACATCGACAATTCCGCCGATGTTGATGCCGCAGTTGCAGACAAAAACGCCAATTCGGGGATCCTGACCCGTAACATCCATCTCTTTGGGAATTTCAACCTTGGGTATATCGGTTCCCCGGGCTTCGGCAAGCTCGGCGCCCGCCAAACAGGCGGCCGCGCTGGCTTCCGTCACGGACCCGGGAATGTCCTTGGGCCCCTGCAACACCCCGCAGGTATAAATTCCCGGCCGGGATGTCGCCACCGGCGCAAACGGATTATTGTCCACAAAATGGTATTTGTTCAGTTGAATGCCGAGGCGCTGGGCAAGCTCCGCCGCATCCGGCTGGACCTGAAGCCCCACGGAGAGCACCACCATGCTGAAGACCTCTTCTTTCATTTTGCCGGCTTCATCGGCATACTGGATGATGAGATCGCCGGTTTCCGGAACTTCGATGATGCTGTGCACCCTGGCTTTGATAAAGCGAACACCCTCTTTATCGCGGGCGCGCAAATAATATTTTTCATAATCTTTGCCGAATGTCCGCATATCCATATTGAACACCGCGCAATCGAGTTCTCCATGGACATGCTCCTTGGCGATCATGGACTCTTTGACGGCGTACATGCAGCAAACCGAAGAGCAGTAACCATTGCCGCACCGGTTGGCGTCCCGGGATCCCACACATTGCAGCCATGCGATGCTTTTGGGCTCTTCCCGGTCCAGCGGCCGCATCAGATGCCCGAAATAAGGACCCGATGCACTTAAAATCCTTTCAAATTCTTCACTGGTCACCACGTTGGCGTATTTGTCGTATCCCAGATAATCGAGGCCCGACGGATCAAACCCGCGGCTCCCGACCGACAGTATCACGGACCCGACCGTAAGGCTGCTTTCACGCTCAGTATCATCGTATTTTATCGCCTTGGCAATACACATGTTTTCGCAAAGACCGCAGCCGATGCAGGTATCGGTATCGATGCCGAATGCAAGGGGCACCGCCTGGGCATACTCGATATAGGTCGCTCTGCGATCATCCAGTTTCATGTTGTATTGGTTGACGGCAGTTACCGGACAGTGTCTCGCGCATTCCCCGCACCCTGTACATTTAACAGGATCGATATAACGGGGATGATTGACCAGCGAAACCTCAAAATTTCCGGGCTCGCCGTTGACGCTTTTAATTTCGCTGCACATCACCAGATCGATATTTATGTGCCGGCCGACCTCGACCAGTTTGGGCGAGATCACTCACATGGCACAGTCGTTGGTGGGAAAGGTTTTGTCCAGCCGGGACATCATCCCACCGACGGTCGGCGACTTGTCTACCAGATACACCTTATACTCTGAATTGGCCAGATCCAGCGCGGCCTGCATTCCGGCAATGCCGGCGCCGATAACCATAACCGATCCGCTTTTGTTCGTCATTTTTCCTCCATTTGTCCGTCACTTGTCATGTGGGTTATACACCCATGACGCATGATCCGTAACCCATAAATAGTGTCCATCCATAAATGGTCTTTTTGCCCAACCTCTTCGTTATGCTCAAAAAATAATCCTCGGAATATCAACTATATGCCTGCGGTTATTTTTTTCGCATGCCTTGATCTTGAACAAAAATCATCATTTATGGACGGACACTAACTATAATACTGCAAAAACCGGGATGCGATCTTTCATTCCCGTAAACTCTACTTTGTTGGTCTTTTCCAGGTCCGCCAGAAGATAGGAAATTCTCTTGAGATCGAGCCCGATCTTCTTGTGAATATCCCTGACGGAAGTGTGTCCTTCTTTTACGGCCCTATAAATCAAGTTCTTTTGATATTCTCTTTCGAGCACCGCATCGAGAATGGTTTCAAAACTCTCGACATCCCACTTGCGCCCGTAAACATCCCCTTTAGACGTAATTTTGATTTCCTTTCCCACCATCCATCTCAACGTCTCGCCGGAAAGCGTCATTTCCGCCGCCGCCAGCTCATATTCAAAGGCTTTGGGATCAAATTTCCCCTTGGTTTTAACCGATTCGGTGGCATCGATGACGACTTCTACAAACCGCTGGGCCTCGGCCGATGACACCCATGCCAGATGAAGCCGCTCTTGACCGATCCCTGCTATATCAAACAATTTTTGGGTCAAACGAATTTTCTTCTCGGCCTGAACATTACCTTCCAGGTAATGGCAATCACCGAAATGTCACCCGGCCACCAGCACGCCGTCGCACCCGTCCTTGAACGCTTCCAGAACAAACATCGGATCAACCCTGCCCGAACACATCACGCGAACGGTTCGGATGCTCGCAGGATACTGCAATCGGGAAACACCCGCCAGGTCGGCGCCGGCATAGGCACACCAGTTACACAAAAAAGCAACGATTCTAGGTTCAAAATCTTCCATTCATATCACCCTTTCGATTGAATATTGATGATTGAAGAATGAAAAATATCTAAATAAATCAAACCTCAATAATCAATCAATAAATTATCGACAATCCAAGGCTACACTGCCGAACAGACTGATGCGATAATCTGTGCATCCCGGAAATGGAGCATATCGATCGCATGCTGTGGGCATGATGCCGCGCAAAGCCCGCATCCTTTGCAGGACGCTGAAATATTTTTGGCACGATAGCCCTTTCCTTCAACCTCTTCCAGATCAATGGCCGCAAACGAACAGACTTCCGTGCACAGTCCGCAACCGATGCATTTGTCGGCATCCACCTGGGATACCAGCGGAGAAACCTGCACCGAATCTTTTGCCAAAATGGTGGTCGCCCGGCTGGCGGCGGCCATGGCCTGGGCAATGCTTTCGTCAATGCCCTTGGGATAATGGGCCAGTCCGCACAGGAAAATGCCGTCGGTGGCAAAATCTACCGGCCGCAGCTTGGCATGGGCTTCCATGAAAAAGTTTTCGGCATTGAGCGGAATTTTATAAAATTCAGATATTGCCGTATTATCGGCCGGTTCGACGGCCGTCGCCAGGTTGACGTAATCCGCCTTTATGGCGATGTTCTTTTGCAGAATCGGATCGAACACATCCACTTGGAGCCCATTTTCGATTTCACTGACCTTGGGTTTATTCGCCAGTGAATACCGGACAAAAATAACGCCCATCTCCCGGGCCTTTTTATATAAATACTCTTTTTCACCATAGGTTCGGATATCCCGGTAAAGAATAAAAACATCGGTATCCGGATGCTGTTCCTTGATGGAAATAGCCTGCAATACAGAGGCCGTGCAGCAAATTCTGGAACAATACGGCCGGTTGTCGTCTCTGGATCCCACGCATTGGATAAATACCACACATTCGGCATTTTTTAATTTTTCCGGATCGTGTTCCAGATCATGCCAACGGGTCACCCGGGGATTTTGGCCGTAAAGGTATTCATCGACTTCGGCCGCTTTCCCGCCGGTGGCAACGATGGTCACCCCATGCAGAACGGTTTTCATACCGTTTCCATTGGCAACCTGGGTTTCAAAGTTGCCCACGAATCCTGACGCACCTTTCACCTCCGCGCCCGTCAACACCTCGATGCCGGGGTGATTCGTCACTTTATCCACCAGAACGGAGAGATACCCCTGCACATCTTGTCCCCTCCAGGTCTTTTTGATATCCTTTGCAGCACCGCCGAGTTCCGGCGATTTTTCCACGATCGTTGCCGGAAAACCTTGATCGGCCAGGCTGAGGGCGGCCGTCATACCGGCGACACCGCCGCCGATGACCAGCGCCGACTTATTGATGTTCACGGAAATGTCGGGAATCGGTTCCAGCAATGAGGCCCTGTTCACCGCCATCCGAACCAGGTCTTTTGATTTCTCCGTGGCGCTCATTTTATCGTTTGCATGCACCCAGGTGCACTGATTCCGGATATTGGCCATATCGAAGAGATAGGCATTGAGGCCTGCATTCCGTATGGTCTCCTGGAACAACGGCTCATGGGTTCGCGGCGTACAGGCCGCCACCACAATACGGTTTAAATGTTGTTCCTTGATAACCTCGACCATTTTATCCTGGGTATCCTGGCTGCAGGTAAACAGATTCTCTTCGACATAGGCGACGTTGGGCAGGCTTTTCGCATATTCGGCAATGGCCGGTACATCCGCAACCCCGCCGATATTGATACCACAGTTGCAGACAAAGACGCCGATTCGGGCCTCCTTGCCGGCGACCTCGCTTTCTATCGGAAATATCTTTTCACGGACCAGCGACCCGCGGGCGGACGCCAGACTGATACCGGCACTGCAGGCCGCCGAACTCGCTTCCATGACCGACTCGGGAATGTCTTTGGGTCCTTGGAACGCACCGCAGACATAGATGCCTTTTCTCGGGGTTGCAATGGGATCGACACCGTCGGTTTTACAGAAATTCCCCTCGCTGAGTTCAATGCCGAGCCTTTTGGCCAGATCGGCGATTTCCGAGGAAATCTCCATGCCCACGGACAGAACGATTTGATCGAAAATTTCGGTCTTGATCTCTCCCTCGTCCGTCACGTATCGAATTTCGAGGTCATCTGTCCCGGGCACCGGGTCAACAGTATGCACGCGGCTTCTGACAAACCGCACCCCGTGCTTGTTTTTCGCTGTTTCGTAATATTTTTCGAAATCTTTGCCGTGGGTGCGCATATCCATGAAAAATATGGCGCAGTCCAGATTATTCCCGGAATGTTCCTTGGCAATCACCGCCTCTTTGACGGCATACATGCAGCAGACCGAAGAGCAGTAGGCATTGTCGCATCGATTCATTTCCCTGGAGCCGATGCATTGGAACCAGGCAATTTTCTTGGGTTCTTTACGATCCGACAACCTGACCAAGTGACCCTGGGTCGGTCCGGTGGCGGATAAAATGCGTTCGAACTCAATGGACGTCACCACATTCGGATGTCGGATGTAATTGTAATTTTCAAATTTGGACGGGTCGAAAGGTTTAAATCCCGGGGCCAGAATCACCGAACCGACCTCCAGCTCTAATGTCTCGGGTTTTTGGGCATGGGTATCCAGGGTGACGGCCTTGGGACCGCAGGCTTCCACACACTGATAACATTCGCAGCAGTACCCGCAGTTCAGGCATCGATGAGCCTCGGCCTGTCCGGCGGCCGCTTCGTATCCCAGCTCAACCTCTTTAAAATTTCCTTTGCGCTCTGTAAGCACCAGTTCGGGCATCTCGGCACGGGCTTCTTCGGCAATGCCATAAGGAACCGGCCGATAAACCGGATTCTCTCTGACAGCCGGCTCCCGCCCTTTCACCATATCCCGGCCGTCAATATACCGGAGGATGGATTCCGCGGCCTCTTTTCCGGCGGCAATGGCCCCGATGGCCACCCACGGTCCGGTCTGAACATCGCCCCCCGCAAACACGCCCTCCCGGCCGGTGGCATACGAAATCGCGTCCACCTCGGTGGTCCCCCAGCGGGAAAACTCCAGCCCTGCAATATCCTCGATGGCCGACAGATCCGGCCGCTGACCGATGGCCGGAATCAACTGATCGATCTCAATGTCGTATTCCGTTCCCGGAACCGGCACCGGTCGCCGCCTTCCCGATGAATCCACATCGCTCAGTTCCATCCGGATGCAGCGGAGCCCGACGACGTTGCCGTCTTCGGTCAATATTTCCTGGGGCGCCGACAGATATTCGATGGCGACGCCTTCAGCCTCGGCAGCGGCAATCTCTTCTTCCCATGCGGGCATTTCCGCCCGGGTCCGGCGATAGATGATGCTGACATGCTTCGCGCCCAGCCGAACCGCACAGCGAGCCACGTCGATGGCCACGTTTCCGCCGCCGATGATGGCCACATGTACACCCACATCCGCCTTTCCAATGAGATTCACTTCCCTTAAGAAATCGACGCCCTGACGAACTCCGTTGGCCTTCTCGCCGGGAACCCCCAGCGCAATGCCCCGATGAGCGCCGATGGCCAGATACACCGCCTTGTATCCCTTGCCGAACAGATCGTCCACCGTCAAATCCGGACCCAGGGGCGTGTCGGTTTTGATATCAACACCCAATTGGGTGATGACTTCGATTTCCTGATCCAGAATATCCCTGGGCAATCGGTGCTCGGGTATCCCCACCCGCAGCATCCCGCCGGTCACAGGCAATGCCTCGTAAATGGTCGATAAAATTCCCTTGCGGGCCAGATGATACGCCGCGGACAGACCGGCCGGACCCGAGCCGATAATGGCCACTTTTTCATCCCTTGCCGGCAGGCAGGCAATCCGGACATCCCTGGGATCGAATTGGTCTGCGGCCAGACGCTTGAGATTCCGGATGGCCACCGGCGAATCCACATCGCACCGCCGGCAGGCATCTTCGCAGCCGTGGGGACAAATCCGCCCCAGCACACCGGGTAGCGGCAGGTCTTCCATAATAATTTGAAGGGCTTCTTTATATTTGCCCTGTCCCACCATCTGAACATACGCCTGGACGTTCAGACCCGCAGGACACGCCAGGCGGCAGGGGGCCTTGTCTGCCTTTTGAATGGCAAATGCCCCGGGAATCGCCTGGGCGTACTTTTTATATGTCGCTTTCCGGGTACTAAATCCCTGATCATACTCGTTGGGTAACGAGACAGGACACACTTCGGCACAATCACCGCAGGATGTACATTTATCGGGATCAATATAACGGGGGGCTTTACGAACAGTGACTTTGAAATTTCCTTCAGTACCCTCAACCTTATCAACTTCTGCACAGGTAATAAGGTTGATGTTGAGATGCCGGCCGACCTCGACCAGTTTGGGTGAAATGATTCACATCGCGCAATCGTTGGTGGGAAACGTCTTATCCAGTTCGCTCATCACGCCGCCGATAGCGGATGATTTTTCCACCAGGTGAACCAGATATCCGGAATCCGCCAGGTCCAGAGAGGCCTGCATTCCGGCGATTCCACCCCCGACAACCAAGACGGATCCGAGGATCTTATCAGTCATGTGGAACTCCTTATATTTTTGTTTTTTAAAGGTAAAGAAGATTGAATCCGGGTTTCGTCCATGCACGAACTGCCGGACCGCAAACAAAGAAAACTTTTACTCCTTATGTGTTAAATTTGTCAACCAAAATTTATACATATCCTTAAAATGCCTGTTAAATTCGTCACCCAAAATTTAACACAGGATGAAAAAGGGCCTTGAAACAGATCATGGCTCGTGCTAATCCTCAATCATGAACAATCAGCCATCCGAGGTTATGAGGATCGCCCTTGTGGGCGGCGGCAATTTTTGCAAAGAAATTCTTGAAAAGACCACCTTCGACGACAAACAGGAAGGGGTCAACGCCGCCATTACGGCAGTGGCCGATCCCGATCCCGAAAGTCCGGGCATGGTGCTCGCCGAAAAAATGAATCTTTTAACCTTTACCGATTTCCACGAACTGTATGACGCCCGACACAATATCCGTTTGATCATCATTCTTGCGCCGGAACAACATCTTTTTGAAGATATTCTCAAGACTAGACCCCCTCACATCCGTCTCATGGCATATGATGTCTTTAAAATATTCTGGAACGCCATCGCAAGAGAGGAACAAAAGCTCAGGGAACGCACCAAAGAGATGGAAACCATTCTCAACGGCATCCAGGAATTCATATTGGTGATCACCCCTGAAAAGGAAATAATAGACGTCAATAAAACCTTTCTGGAGAAGATGTGTTATACCCGGAACCAAATTATCGGAAAAAAATGCCACGAAGTCTATCAAAAAAGCAACACGCCGTGCAGTTTTGACGATATCGTCTGCCCGCTGAAAAAAGTGATCGACAACAAAAGACCGGTGACAAAAGTCATGACCCGGTTTAACCACAACGGCGAACGCCGTTACATTGAAATTAGCATTTTCCCCATATGGGAAGGCAACGGCCAAATATCGAAATTTATTGAAATCAGCAGGGATATTACCGAACGCAAAATAGAAGAAGAAAAAATTATGCGGCGCTTGGAACAGATGGTGGAAGAGCGCACCCACCAATTGAAAGAAACCCATGCCAAACTGATCCACCAGGACAAGATGGCCTCCCTCGGGAAACTGGCGGCTTCGGTAGTCCATGAAATCAACAACCCCAACGCCGGGATATTAAACCTGATCATGCTCATTAAACGAATCATGGACGAAGGCCCCGCCAGTCCCAAGGACTTGGAACAAATCAAACGATATCTGTTCCTTATGGAGACTGAAACCCGGCGTATCGGTCGAATCGTTTCAAATCTGCTGACATTCTCCCGGCAATCCAAGACGTTCAGAAAGCCGCTGAACATCAACCGGCTCATCGAAAAAATACTGGTATTGAATTCCAATCTGCTCAAAATCAACAACATCAAGGTCACCAAACAGTTGGACCCGGATCTGCCCGACCTTATCGGTTCCGAGGATCAGCTCCAACAGGTTTTTATGAATTTTTTCTCCAACGCGGCGGAAGCAATGGAGGCCGATGGAAAAGGCAACTTGAGCATTACGACAAATCATTCTTCAAAAAGCGGCTACATCACGGTGTTATTCAAAGATACCGGCGTGGGGATACCCGAAGAAAACCTCCCGAAACTTTTTGAACCTTTTTTTACCACCAAAAAAAGAGGAAAAGGGGTCGGACTCGGACTCTCGGTCGCCTACGGCATCATTCAAGAGCACGGCGGCGCCATCAGCGTTCAATCCGAAAAAGGAAACGGCGCCGCTTTCATCATAGACATTCCAATGAAGCACGAATCAATTTAGAGCCCGGAGGTATCCATGCTCTACACCGAGATTCTAATTGTAGATGACGAACCGATCATGCGTGAATCTTTGGCCGGATGGCTTGAACGGGACGGTCATCACGTCGATACTTCAGCCAGCGGCGAAGACGCTTTAAAAAAACTAAAGAAAACCCGGTATGATATCCTGCTGGTCGATATCAAAATGGAAGGAATCAGCGGATTGGATGTTTTAAAACACGTCAAAGAAAGTGATCCTGACGTGGCGGTGGTCATGATCACCGCTTACGGTTCCATTGCAACCGCTATAGAGGCGATGAAAAACGGCGCCTACGATTACCTGCTCAAACCGTTTGATCCGGATGAGCTGGGAATTATTATTGACAAGATTCTTAAAGACCAGGCTCAGCTTCGAGAAAACATCTATTTAAAAGCCCAGTTCAAAGATCGAGCCCGCTTTGAGAGCATGATTGGCCAATCCCGGCCGATGCAGGACGTATTTAATCTTATTATGGATGTTTCCCCAAGGAATTCAACCATTTTGATCACCGGCGAGACCGGAACCGGAAAAGGGCTGGCTGCCAAGGCCATCCACAGCAACAGCGCCCGGTGTGAGGGTCCGTTTGTGGTGGTCAACTGCGGTGCCATACCTGAACATCTCATGGAAAGCGAACTTTTCGGTTATCAAAAAGGGGCGTTCACAGATGCCAAGGAAACCAAGAAAGGGCGCCTGGAGATATCTCACGGCGGCACCCTTTTTTTGGACGAAATCGGGGAAATCAGTATGAGAATGCAGATCGATCTCTTGCGGGTACTCGAAGATCGCGTATTCTATCGGGTGGGTGGAACTCAGCCTCTGAAATCGGATTTTCGCGTGATTGCCGCTACCAACCGAAATCTCGACGAGGCCGTCAAAGGGGGAATTTTCCGGGAAGATCTTTATTATCGACTGAATGTCATCTCCTTTGAGATTCCCCCGCTTCGGGACCGCAAAGAAGACATCCCGCTTCTGGCCGAACATTTTCTTCACCGGTTTACTCAGGAAACCAACAAGCCCATTGACCGCATCAGCCGGGGCGCCATGGACGAAATGATGCTTTATGAATGGCCGGGAAATGTCCGGGAACTCGAAAATGCCGTTGAACGGGCGGTGGTGGTCGGCAAAAGCCGTTCCATCCAGCCGGAGGATCTGCCTATTTTCAGGCCCGAATACTGTATCCCGTCAGTCAACAATTCCCTCAAGGAAGTGGAGAAAGCCCACATCACCCGGATATTAGAGGAAAATGCATGGAACATTTCAAAAAGTGCCAAAATCCTAGACATTGATCGTTCCACTTTATACAACAAAATCAAAGATTATGGACTCAGCAAGCCGGCTTGAACAGACGCGATATCCATAACGTTTAACGCCAGAATACAGCAAACGAGTGAAACCCGGAAAATCCCCCTCAAAACAGACCATTGACCCTCCCGCCGAGGATCTGCAAACCATCATCATTTCTCCCATCGACAATATCGAAGCCGGCATTCATACATCCATCGGACGGGAAATACATCGAACTTTTGGCTTTCATACCGAAATGAAGCCTCTGCTTGAGGATGTGAATTTTGCCTTTGACCCGGGTCGCGGCCAATATTATTCCACGGTCATTCTGGAAAAACTGGCGATCAGGTTACCGGCCCAAAACGTCAAAGTCATCGCGATTACCCAAGTTGATCTTTTTATTCCGATCCTGACTCATGTCTACGGTGAGGCGCAGCTCGCCGGAAGAGCATGTATCGTATCGACATTTCGGCTCAAAGAAGGACTCTCTCCCGTGAATATTCCGGAAAACTATGAAAAACGCCTTGTCAAAGAAGCCCTTCATGAACTGGGGCATACCTTTAACCTCCGCCACTGCCGAGATAAATCCTGCATCATGCATTACTGCCGCAGTATCAGGGATGTCGACCGGAAATCAGATCAGCTCTGCCGATACTGCAAGATTCTTTTGGAAGATGAATTGAAAAAATTGGGGGGAAAATGATCTTTTAGTGTCTGTTTCCGGACGGGCTGGGACCAAAAACCATTGCCGCAAGGATGTGTGCAGGGGGGGTGCTCCCCCGCACACATCCTTGCGGCAATATGTCAGGTACGCAGGAAAAGCTGGGTTAATCGCTCCCATCCCAGCCCGGGAAGGCTGCCGAAGATATCCTGGTGAAGCTGCCCGCCGTCTGCGGCAAGGGGACCGGCCGCCTCTTCTATCACCTGGTACAGGCGGCCGACCTCCTTAGAATAAAACGTTTCGGTTTCACCTCCGATCATCAGATTCTTAAGATCCCGGCGAAGGTCATGGGGATGAATTCTCAACACCCAGCCCTCTGAATAAGGGTCATCATTGGCCAGGCTCCCTTGCTCTCTCAATCTGGAATTTATCGCCGTCACAACCCCGCTTATCGGCGAAAGCACCTTCGCTTCCCATGTCTTTCGGTTGAGTGAGATATCCGGACGGTCCTGTTGAATCTCCTTGCCGACCAGGGGAGCCTTAATCTGATCCAGTGGACCCAAAAGCCGCAGGGCAAAATCATCCATGCCCAACCTCACTTCAGAACCTTCCTCCAGTCTTGCCCAGCAATGCCCCTGGTGGAGATAGTATCCTTGCGGAATTTTGAATCCTTCAACATCCAGAAAATCTACCGGCCGGACAAAGGCATGCACCGTGAATTGATCCTGAAAATATTGGTCGAACTCACAATTTCCGCACCGGTACTCATGGGCGCAGACCCTGAAATCGATACGGCCTTTCATATGGTGCAGGCATGGCCGCCGGTTTGCCGGCAGCTCTTTCAACCGGTCTTTCCAGAAAACGATCCCGCCCTTTTTTCCTTTTGGCGTTTTCCCTTTTTCTTTCACTATTTTGTTTTCAAGCGCTGCATGTCGCAGGGTCTTGTCAAAACGGCAGGCGGAACAATCATAATCCGTGTCGCAAAATTTGCTGCGAACCACTCCGGCCTGCATCCACAGGCAGGGTTCTTTTTTCCCCGGCGATGAATTTTCCTGACGGGTCGATACCATGGTGTGTTTTCCTCTATGGCATATCTCCATCGGTCGAGTGGCAGGCCGTTTTTCACAGCTTAACGGATTCGCCATTCAACGATTCGAAGATATAGCATCAGGTTTTAAGAAAAGTTCTGGTTAAATTTTTCCAGCCGAGGTCCGGGATATTGCCGAAGATATCTTGCTGCAGAAAACCGCCGTCGGCAGCCAATGGACCGGCAACATCCTCGATCATGCTTTCCAGCTTAACGACTTCGTCGTTGGTCCATTCCAATCCTTGGGTGTCCGTCATCAATGCTTTGGCCGCCTTCTTGATATCCGGTGTACGGACCATAAAAAGCCACCCTTCACCATAAGGCTCCCGGTTGGCGAGTTCGGGATTTCCCCTGACGTTCGAATTCACTTCCGTAATCACTCCGTTAACAGGAGAGAGGACATCGGCCTGATCATCCTTGCGCCGAAGGCCCCAGCCGCTCTTGTTCATGTCCAGTTCCTTGCCCATCAGAGGGAGGTCGAAAGCATCGGCTTCCCCCAGAAGTTTTAGAGAAAAATCATCCAGACCGATCCGAATATACCCGCCGCTTTCAATTCGGGCCCAAGTATGTCCGTTGTGAAAATAGTATCCCATGGGAACCTCAAATCCCTTCACATGCTCCATATCAGAGGGCATGCTTTTTGTTCTGGGACTCATCACATCCTCGAAAAACTGGTCAAAGTCACAACTTGCGCACTGATAGTCGTATGCGCAGACCCGTTCTCGAATACGATTGGTGAGACTGTGCCGGCAGACTCTTTCCAAGTCCGGTCTGATTCTCATGGCATCCTGCCAGCTCATCTGCCTGCCTTTTTCAACCTGCTTTTTCATGCCGAAATCATACTTGCACGACGTGCAGTCATAATAGTTGTTGCAGTCTTTGTGTTTGACGACTCCGGCCTGCATCCAGAGACAAGGGTTTGTCACTTTGGCATCTTTATCGGGTTTTACCATCCACACTTGACCCCCAAACACCGCGTCAATCTCGCTTTTTTGACCGAGATCATTTTTATCGCCTTTTCTGTAGGATGATCCATATCCCAAACGACTTCTTAAATCTTTTTTGATTTTTTCTCCCATTTGTCTCTCTCCTTTGTCAGTAGTGTTTTTTTAAATTCTTGTTTTCTATTTAGCGAATGTATAGAGCAAAGCGTATGCCAATTAAGGAAATATCGATAAATAAAGACATAACCTGTTCATATGATGGACTATTTATGGATGGGGAAGAACAAACCGGCGGGTTGGGGGCGTCGTTCTAATTTGTAGGATAATTCTAAATGACCGTCTGGCAAACCGCTAAAATTGTTTCTTTATTTAAATCTATTTTGTATTATTATGAACAGTTAATAGCGATGTCGAATTATTCCACAACGAAGTCTTGTTTCTCAACAGTTCCCATTGACGCACATGATGAATGTAAAAATAAATTGAAACCCTATAACCTGAAAAAATTTAATTTGGCATGGACGCTCCGGCATGCTACTAGCATGAGATATTAAAACCTTATATTTTCTATTAAAACAGCCCATGAAGAAAAAAAACACCCTGGTCCCCAAAAAAGAACTTGTGGCCGACTGGCCGGCGCTGACCCGAACCTTTATTCGGCCGGAAAGCGACGCCGCCAGGTCCACGCTGATCAAATACATGGAGCAGATCCTTTTCGGGCTCCACGATTTTCTTAAAACACACGTCGGTTTTACCGAAGCGGTCAGCCTGAAGGATTTGGCCGATCGATTTACGGACAGCTTGATCAGCCAAAATCCTGACAAAAAACTGGCCGACGTGATTACCGATCTGATCGAAAACATCGCACCCCATGCCGTCAATGTCGCCTCACCTTATTTTGTGGGACACATGACTTCGGCCATTCCGTTTTTCATGGTCCACCTCAAAACCATTGTCGCTGCGTTGAATCAAAATGTGGTCAAAATCGAAACATCCAAGGTGGTGTCGGTGGTGGAAAAACAGGTGCTGGCTAAAATTCACCGGCTGATCTATCAAAAAAGCGATGCTTTTTATAAGGAACACATCCAGAGCACAAAAACAACGCTGGGCTGCTTCACCGAAAACGGCACCCTCTCCAACCTGACGGCCTTGTGGGTGGCTCGAAACACGCTGCTTTCCCCTAAAATCGGATTCGACGGGGTTGAAAAAGAGGGCCTTATGGCGGCATATGATGCTTATGGAATCCGGCGATGCGTGCTTCTTGTATCGAAGCGGGGGCACTATTCCCTCAACAAGGCCGGCGGTTTGCTCGGCATCGGCAACCGGAATATCGTCGGCGTCGATGTAGATGGAAAAAACCGTATCGACCTGGTCAAGCTTGAAGAAACCATCCGGACCTTATTGAGCAGTCACCCAAAAACAGCTGTCCTATCGGTGATCGGCGTTGCCGGAACCACTGAAACCGGTTCCGTGGATCCCCTTGGGGAAATGGCCGGCATCTGTGCTGAAAACAATATCCATTTCCATGTGGATGCCGCCTGGGGCGGCCCGACCCTGATGTCGGAAAAATACCGTCATCTCCTCTCGGGCATCGAACATGCCGATTCGGTCACTATTGACGGCCACAAACAATTTTACATGCCCATGAGCTGCGGCATGGTTTACTTCAAAGATCCCGCGGTCATGGATAACATCATCTATCATGCCAATTATGTCAACCGGCCGGGTTCCGTGGATCTTGGCATCAAATCGCCGTCCGGATCCCGGGAGGCCAATTCCCTGATACTCGACAGCGCACTTAAAATTATGGGGAGCCGGGGATATGCCCTCCTCATCGACCACGGCATCGAAACCGCCCGCAGGTTTGCCGATGAAATCGAAAAAAGGCCGGATTTTCAGCTCATCACCCCTCCTGAGCTCAACATCCTGACCTATCGTTTATGCCCGTACGCGCTTCAAAAAAAACTCGCCGAAAGTGATGCGGAGCCGATGTTGCGCATCAACGAAAGACTGAACGGCATCAACCGTCAAATTCAAAGACGCCAGCGGGAAGCCGGCAACAGCTTTGTCTCCAGAACAACGCTCGACATTAAAGATTTTCACGGACAACGTATCGTGGTGCTCCGAGCGGTGATCATGAATCCCATGACCACCATGGATATTTTGCGGGAGATTTTAAATGAACAGGAAGATATTTATAGAAATATGCAGGCAGCCAACTTGTGATGGCGGGAATGTATTCGTGCTCGGCCAAAAACGTTGCTTGACAGGCAAAAATCAGACGGATCACCAAGATATCAGAAAATAAAAATTCAATAAAACGAAACTGCCGAGAGCGGCAAAATGAAAAAGGATGGCGGGAAAAACGCTCTGAGACCTTTCCCGAACGAATCCGGCAGCGATTCCAAATGCAGTTGCCGCAAATAAACAGCTTGATATCGCTTTTATCGACACGGCACCTTTCAAAAAATTTGGAAACAACACCAGATAAGCGATAAAGCCCGCATATAGGACCGCCGATCCCACCGTTGGATAGGAAAAAAACCATCTGCTGCGGCAGTCTTGAGTAGCGGCCCCCTTTGCCAAAATGCCATGTGCCAAGCTGCGAAAAAGAAGCTCCGAGGCCAGAGGAATGATAAAAATCATGTATAGCAGCGTTTCGTCGAAACCGAGTACCGGGAAAAATCTTTGAGGAACATATACTCCCTTAGCAACAGCAGCAAGCACACCAACGGGTAATAGGAGCCACCAGTCTTTACCGGTGGGTTTTTTGACGCCAAACCGCCGCCATCCTCCGCGGGAAACAATACCCAATATCAGGACCGTAAAAAAAATCACTGCGGCGAAAAAAAACAGATCTGATTTGAATAACAACCGCATCCGGTTCGTGCCGTCTATTGAAAAATTCGATAAAAAGAAAAATCTAGAGATAGCGGCTGCGCCCAGGATGACGCCGATCAAATAAAGCGCATAGAGAAAACGGACCGTATGGCCGGCAAAGCTGGTCTTCTGGAATGCATCACGGCAAGCCTGAACAATCTCTTCCGGGGTGAGTTTCGTCGGCATTCCCCGCGGAGAACCGCCAATATCATCGGATCCCCCCCACAGTCGGCTGTTTTTTCGGCAAGTTACGTCGGGATCAATGGAGTTTAATTTCTGATAGACATTGTTCAGACCCATCGGCATAAACGGATCCATGCGACGCAATGTATATATCCCTTCCCCTTTTTTTAAAATAGCCAGCCCGAGGCTTTCGCCATAGATGCGGTTGAGATAGGGTTCGAGTTCGTATATTCCCAACTCGGCTTCGACAACAGCCGCGATACGATGATCGCCAATCTCTGCCCGCGCAAGCTCCTTTAGTTCTTTAAAATCGCTAAAATCACCCGATTTATAAATGATTCTGTCAATTTTATGCAATATCAGCGCCGTATATTCTAAATAGTCGGTTTCCTCCCAGATGGCACTCTTTTTCAGATTGACCTCTTCCGCCCTTAAATAATCGATCAACTTTTTAGTTTTCTTTAAAAGCTCCGGGGGAAATGCACTCAGGCCGGCCATCTCCAGCCCGTGCGCGTCAATGACACCCTCAAGCCGCACCAATGCATACAACCTGCGCAGACCGGCTGAATGTTTCCCGCTGACCCGGACATGATTAAACAGCAGCCAAATGGCCATAACGGTGTCCAAATCCGGTTCGTTCGCGAATACTTTCCAATCCCTGCCGCGCAGATCCAACCCTTTTAAAATCATGATCAGGACCTGCTCGCAGGTTGAAAGTGTAAAGGGTCGGACACATCCTTCATGGTGGTCGAAATTGTAGATCTGCTTTTCAAGATTCATGAAAGGTTCACACGCCGCGGCGCCGTCCAGATAGATGGTGCCCGGCAAAGATTTATAGGCTGCTGATGCGGAAACCGTTAATCCGGCTTCAACATGAACGGAAATATTCGGCGCTTCCAAACAGGTCAGAAAGCGGCCCTCATTGGACTCGTTTACAATATAACGTTGGGGCAAGCGCCGGTAAACTGTTGCGCCGGTTTTCACCCCCCTTTCCGCCGGCGGATTCAAAACCGGCTGTTCCGGGGAATTCGCGGGCAGGCCTTCTTTTTTTTGTTCGTTATTCATATATCAAATCGATAAGTTCCGGATTTTGCATCTTAATATAGGTCTGACCTTAAGATAACACCGGATTCGGCATCACTGTCGATTCGCCGCCGCCGGATCGGATGAAAGAGGCAACATGTTGAAAATGTAAATAATTTTCTTCAGAAGCATTTTTGTTGTATATCGTTATGCTCATTGGACTAAATTGGCTGGAAAAGAAGTGAAGTGATGAATCAATCAATAGAAAGGTCCGATTCCCGAACCATGCATTAATTTAACAAACTTAATGCATATCCATCATTTTGTCAAGAAATCGCGGTATTATCCTAACCGCATAAGATGGGCGCAGGCCGGCCTCTTTGTTCTCTTGCTCTCCAGATGATGCCCTATCATTGCTGCAAACAAGATGGTCCCGTAAACCGTCCAAAAAGAGACCTTTAAACCGGCTCAAATGACGCCGTACGATTTCAGCCTTCGAATCACGGGGGGCACGAACAGCCCCCCGGCAACACCAAAGAGAACCGCCGGTACCGCCTCCAAAAACGCGTGCCGGAGGATGATGTCCGGATCCATCGAAACCAGATGGTCCATAACATACGTATCAACGAATTTTGTCGATGCGGCCATCGCCGCGACAAGGGCGCACAAGAGATAGCTTTGAAACATAAAAGGCAGTGCAATGGCGCCGATATCGACCACCAGCGCAGGCATGACGAATTTGATCAAAAGAAGAGGTCCTCCCTTCCCCATCCCCAACGCCATGGCGGCCACGCCGGCAAACAATCCGGTAATCGTCGCCGCAAAAAAGCGAGGAACACATCCCCGGGCGATCAAAAGAAAAAACATCGTGGAAAACATCACGTGTCCGCTGATCCCCAGATGAAGTCTCAGAGCCGCCCGTGACAGCAGCACGAAAACAGCGCAAAAGCCCAAAAAAAGAGATTCTTTTAAAGATATCCTGTTCATAACATCAATATTCCTTTTAGAAGCTATCTCAAAATTAGGATTTTCGGTCGAGGTCAAGACGAGCCTGAGGATCAACCCGCAGGCATACTCAAATATGTCGAGGACTTGAGACGAGGGCTCAACGCCGATACTTGTCCGCCTCCGGCGGATCGGACGAAAAGACACTTTTGAGATGGCCTCTAAACGCCGGGCCAGCTGGTTCTCCTCTTTTTCAAACCGAAATTCCTTGCCTTGGCCGCCAAAGTGATTTCCCCGGCAAGGTTCATGCTCCGTATGATGACCGGAAGCACCAGACAGAAAACAACATCCGGCCAGTTGAACGGATTTAACAGGTCCTTGCGAAGAATCTTCGCACCGCGAAAGACCTGGCCTTCGTAAATATTTCTGATTTCCGTCAATATGAGAGGAATGAATTTCAAGCACGTCGCCATCACAAAAGCCGCGCGATAGGGTGCAACAGCTGAAAATGCCTCAACAATGCGGGACTGAGGCGTCGTTTTGACAAAGATGACGCCGGGCATATAAGTCAAAGAAAGCTGCCATGAAATCATTACTCCCGGCTTAAAACCCTCAACCCACCCAAAACGCAGAATATATAGAAAAACGATCATTGCCGTCTGCCACAGAAAGACCTTGATCTCCCGCCGGAGAAAGTCAAATCCGTAACGGAAAACGAGCAAAAGGGTAAGATTAATTGCGGTAAGCCAAAGCAGACCAATAGGCGTACGGGTCCCGAATGCAAAAAATGAAAGGACCGTCAAACCTAAAAGTTTTACGCCCACCGCGATGTTTCTGCATCGACGATGTTCGGTCCCGGACAAGGCCCTAAACAGTCGCGAGAATCCGGAGAGTTGCCTAAGACGCATGCGCAGGGCCTTTTCCTCTTTCCATAAAAAACTCAAGGTCTGCCCATCCTGAGAACATCTGCGGATTATGGCAAGCCCAAATAACCGTCAAACCCTTGTCTTGATTCAACCGGGACAGAAGGTTCAATATCAGTTTGCAGCGGCTCTGGTCGAGGCCTGCGAAGGGATCGTCCAGCAGCAACAATTCAGGATCGGGGGCCAGCGCGGATGCGAGCGCCACAAGATGCTTTTGACCGTAGCTGAGTTTATGCGGCGAAAATTCGGCAAGATCCTCGATCCCGCACATCGCCAGCGTCTCATCGACTTTGGGTACCAGCGCTTTTCCTTTTGTCCCGAACCGTTTCAAAGGAAATGCCACCTCATCAAAAACAGTGCTCTCGAATAGCTGTTGTTGGGGATTCTGAAAAAGACACCCCACCTTGCCGCGGAGATTGCCCGGAACCGGTTTTTTGCCGAAAATCATCACGTTACCGGCGGATGCCTGGACAAAACCGGCAAGACACCGGAGCAGCGTCGTTTTCCCCGAACCGTTCGCGCCATACAGGGTAACGCGTTGGCCCCTAACCACGTTTAGAAAAAGTTCGGAGAATATGGGTGACCCGTCGACATCGCTAACGGTCAGGCTTCGCGTGCTGACAACCTCTCCGGCAGACGCCGCAAGGCTTCTGTTCCCGGCCGAACCGGACTGCAAAGGATCATCGGTCGGAATCTTAAAGCCCCCCGGCCGAAGATATCCTTTGCGGTCAAGATGCCAATAAACGTCGATAACCTCCGATAAAAATACAGGATTATGCTCGAACAAAAGAAATGACATTCCCGACTTCTTCAGCGCTTGTATGACATTCAAAAGCCGCTTTAAACCATCCGGATCCAACTGACCGGCAGGCTCGTCCAGGATTAAAAGCCTGGGATTCATCACCAGATGGGAAGCCAGGATCAAGCGGTATTTCTGCCCCATGGAAAGGATGGCGGTCTGATGTTCGATGGGCCGTTCGAGTCCGACCGCATCAAGCGCTTTTTTGACCATGGCCGGCATCACGGTCGGCTCTACGCAGAGGTTTTCCAATCCAAATGCGATTTCAGCGCCGATGGATGATGCAAGAATCTGAATCTCAGGATTTTGAAGGACAATGCCGATGTCGGTCCTGCCGGCCTCTGATGCACAAATCCCGATTATCCGGCCTTCTTCTTTTCCCGGCGGCAGCAACCCTTTTATCGCCAGTGCCAGGGTTGTTTTGCCGCTGCCTGTCGGCCCGCTGACACAATGGCATCGCCCGGCTTCGATATCGAGGCTTATGTTTTTTATCGCAAATCCGGTTGCATCAGAGTAAGCATACGAATAATTCTTGATCCGGACAACGGGGTCCACTTCTCTTCCCTTACACGCCGCCATCGCAACGGCATAAACATCGTTTTTGTTAAACGTATCGTGAATGGGTGATTCCTCGGCACCTTCGGAATCCCTGGGATCAATTCCCTATAGAAAGACGATCGTGTAATGCGGCATGCGACAACGTGAAGATAGATACCGGATGACCGTGTTATTGTCAAGACGGCATTTTTCTTACAGAACCGGATGAAATATCAGGCGAATGGATTCTGCCTCAGGGGCGGTGGTTATCCGAATCTCCCGGTGACGTACTCTTCGGTGAGCTTTTTAGAAGGAGACGTGAAGATTTTTTCCGTTGCATCGAATTCGATCAACTCCCCCAACATCACGAAACCGGTCCAATCCGAAATTCTGGCGGCCTGCTGCATATTATGCGTGACGATGATGATCGTGATTTCATTTTTCAAATAGGTTACGAGTTCCTCGATCTTGGATGTGGAAATCGGATCGAGGGCGGATGTCGGCTCGTCAAAAAGAAGGACTTCCGGCTCAACCGCAAGGGCACGGGCAATCACGAGCCGCTGCTGTTGCCCGCCGGACAGATCGAAGGCACTGTCAGCGAGTTTATCTTTGACCTCATCCCACAACGCGGCATGCTTTAAAGCCTTTTCAACCCGCTGTTCAAGCTCCGACTTCTTTTTGATCCCTTTAAGCTTTAGGCCGTAGGCGATATTGTCGAAGATGGACATCGGAAACGGCGTCGGTTTTTGAAAGACCATGCCGATCCGGCTCCTCAGGTTAATGAGGTCCATCCCATTGGCAAGAAGGTTATTTCCCTTAAACAGTATTTCTCCCTCATAACGGTGCTCGGGATAGAGGTCGTGCATCCTGTTGAAACACCTGAGCAATGTTGTCTTTCCGCAACCCGAAGGCCCGATCAGCGCCGTCACGCTCTTTTCATATATGATCAGGTCGATATTTTTAAGGGCCTGGCTCTCGCCTGAATAATAAAAATTGAGTCCCTTTATTTCAAGCGCAATGGTGTTCGTCACCGTTTGTACCTCCATCTTAAAAGAAGCCTTCCCCCAATGGTGATGAACAGGATAAAGACGGTAATGACCAGCGCCGCGGCCCATGCCTGGGCATGCCAATCGTCGTAAGGGCCCATGGCATATTGGAATATGCTCACCGTCAAAGAAGGCATGGGACCGTTCATATTCATGGAAAAGAAGCTGTTATTAAAGGAGGTAAACAGAAGCGGCGCCGTCTCGCCGGCGACCCGCGCAATGGAAAGGAGTATGCCGGTAAATATGCCGGTCGCAGCGCCTCTGTAGACCACTTGTATAATGACCTTGTAGTAGGGTGCGCCCAGAGCAAAGGCCGCCTCTCTTAATGTCCATGGCACTAAAGACAGCATGTCTTCCGTCGTCCTCAGGACCACGGGGATCATAATGATCGCCAGTGCCGCCGCTCCGGCCCATCCGCTAAAATGTCCGAGCGGTTTTATCATCAAGGCGTAAATAAAGGTTCCGATGATGATCGACGGCACGCTGACCATGATATCGGCAAGTATGCTGATGATTCGTGAGAGGGTTTTCCCCCGCGCGTATTCTGCGAGGAAGGTTCCGCCCAGGACACCGATGGGCACCCCGATCAGCGTGGCAAAGGCGGTAATCAGGAACTGCCCGACAAAAGCGTTTCTCAAGCCCCCTCCTGAAACGCCGGCAGGCGTTGGGTCATTGACAAAAAAGCTCAGATGCAAAGCCCCCATGCCGTGAATAAGAACGTCTCCGAGTATAAATACCAGCCAGAAGAGACCGACAAAGGCGGCAAGGGTGCTCAGGAACAGCGCAACGAACCCTTCGATTTTTCTCTTCGTCTCGTGGGTCATCTTGAATATTTCCTTTCCGCCCTGATGAGGAACACTTTGGCGATGAAAAGCGTAATGAAACTCAGAACGAAGAGAACGAGGGCCAGATAAAAGAGCGATGAAAGATAGATGTCCGAATCCGCCTCCGTAAATTCGTTCGCCAAAGAGACGGTGATGGTTGCCGCAGCATTTAGCAGGGACGATGTGATCTGGTGGTTGTTGCCCAGGACAAACGCAACGGCCATGGTTTCACCGATCGCCCTTCCCATGGAAAGGACGACACCGCCGAAGACGCCGAGTTTAGAATACGGGATGACGACATTCTTGACCACCTCCCATTTGGTTGCACCAAGGGCATATGCGGATTCTTTTACCACTTCGGGGGTAAGATTAAAGGCATCGCGAGAGATGCTTGCCGTAAACGGTATAATCATGATGCTCAATATCACGCTGGCCGTCAAAAGGTCAATACCCATCGGGGTTCCCGCAAACAGGACCGAAAAAATCGGGAGCTTTCCCAGGGTCGCCTGGAGCGCAGGTTCGATATAATTGGACATGATGGGGGCAAGGGCAAAAAGACCCCACATGCCGTATATAATACTCGGTATGGCGGCAAGAAGCTCTATGGTCACCCCGATAGGTCCTTTAAGAAATTTGGGGGCGATTTCCGTTATGAAGACCGCGATGCCGACAGCGACAGGGATCGCCATTATCATTGAGAGTACCGTCGTTACCATAGTCCCGTAAAGTGTGGAGGCGGCGCCGAAGATTTTATGAACAGGGTCCCAATCTATGGTGAATATAAATTTAAAGATGCCGAATTTATGGATCGCAAGAGATGATTCCAAAACGAGGGTGATCAGAATGCCGATGATCAACAGGATGATCGAAAAAGATGAAACCGCTGTTAATACGGCAAATAACAGGTCGATTGGATTTTTTTTGGTTGGCGGTATCATGTCTGTTAAGATGCCAATGGGCCAGGTTCGGGATCCCCTTGGCCCATTGGCACACTTTATGTCTAAAGCGTTGCTTTAGTAAATCCCGTGGGCCTTCCAGTAAGCTCTGATTTTGTCCTTCAGCGATTCCGGCAAGGGGATGTATACGAGTTCCTTGGCTTTTTTATCCCCGTTTTTGAATGCCCAATCGTAGAATTTGACGGTCTTCATGTCGGCGTCTTTCTTATCCTTTGCAAGGAGTATGAACGTTGCACCGGCAATGGGCCAGGCATTCTCGCCCTTGGCATTAACCAGCCAGAGATAGAAATCTTTATCAGGATCGAAATCGCCTGTGGCGGCTGCATCTTCGAACGTCTTGAAATTTGGGGCCACAAAATGACCAGCCGGATTCTTGAGAAGGGTGTACGCCAGTTTGTTCTGCCTGGCATAGGCAAACTCCACATAGCCGATGGAATTGCCGGATCTTCGAACATAGTTCGCAACGCCTTCATTGCCTTTTCCGCCGATGCCCACCGGCCATTTTACCGATGTTCCGGCGCCGACTTTCTCTTTCCAGTCCGAACATGCCTGGCTGAGATAGGTGGTGAAAATCGCCGTTGTGCCGGATCCGTCAGATCGATGGACAACGGTAATCATCTTATGGGGCAGCTTCAATTTGGGATTCATGGATTTGATTTTGGCGTCATCCCAATACGTGATTTCACCGAGATAAATTTTACACACCGCATCGGCGTCAAGATGCATTTGGCCCGCCTTGACACCTTTGATGTTTACGACGAGCACCACTCCGCCCATTACGGCAGGAAACTGGAGCAGGTTGTTTTTCTGAAGAAATTCCGGTGTCTGTGGCGCATCCGATGCGCCGAACCCGACGGTTCTATTGGTAATCTGCCGAATTCCTCCGCCGGAACCGATGGATTGGTAATTAAGCTGGATGCCGGTGGCTTTGTGATAATTATATGCCCAGGCAGAGTATACGGGATACGGGAAGGACGCACCCGCCCCGTTGAGCGTATCCGCCGCCTGGACCGAAACTGCGCCCAGTACAAATGCCAGCACCAAGCCTACTTTAAAGACTGTTTTCATACCTTACCTCCTAAGTAATAAAATATTCGCAAAATGCTACAAAATGATTACGCGTGATGACATCTTTGTTACAGCACCACCTCCTATGATTGTTTTTTGCCGGACAATTTATTTCTTCCTGCAAGTAATCAACCATAGGAAAGCAATGTTAGGCGAATATTAGGCGGATATTAAAAATATGTTTGCACGGAAAGTAAAGTGACGAGAATTCCCTTTTTTAAGTTCGGAGTCAACGGTTTAGAAAGAGGTAATGCATACCTATCGTATTGTCAATAAGACATCTTTCGAGAACCCATCGCAATCTCCTGCAATAGCTACCCAAACTTAGTTTGATTTTTTTTAGTTGCGGCGAATGCTGTTCACGGTATCGATGTCTCGAACGGCAAAAGTGTTCAGTGTTCAGTGCTCGGTGTTCAGGTGGAGTAGAATTATCAATCCTGATCAAAAATCCGTTCACAATTTCTCTTCGTGTAATTGCCCTTCCTGACCCCTGAGCCCCTGAGCGCTGAACACTCAAAAAGCCTGCTGATTTCTTATTACTTTTTGAAATTGCTTGGCTTTTTCATCTAAGGAGCTGGCATATAAGGCGCTACCGGTTGACCGCCGTCATCGACGCTTCGGGGTAGCGTAAACCTTTAGCGGCGCCTAACGGTGCCGCCTGATCGATTTGCGCGAGATCATCCTTGTCGAGCTGAACCTGCAGGGCTTTGAGGTTATTTTCCAGGTATTCGCGACGCTTGGTGCCGGTAATGGGCACGATATCTCGGCCTTGGGCGAGAAGCCAGGAAAGAGCCAGCTGTGCCAAAGAACACTGCTTGGCGGCGGCGATCTCCTCGAGCCGCCGGATGATCCCTATATTGTATTTGAGATTGTCTCCTTGAAAGCGAGGAGAATTGCGTCGCCAATCGCCTTCTTCCAAATCATCGATTGATTGGATCCGGCCGGTTAAAAAACCGCGTCCCAGCGGGCTGTACGGCACAAATCCGATCCCAAGTTCACGGCAGGTGTCCAAAATCTCTCCCTCGACATCCCGGGTCCAAAGCGAATATTCGGTTTGCAAGGCGCTGATCGGATACACGGAATGGGCTCGCCGGATCGTTTGTGGGGCGGCTTCCGATAAACCGAGAAAACGCACTTTGCCGACCTTGACCAAATCCGCCATGGCGGCGACGGTCTCTTCAATGGGCGTATCAGGATCGACCCGGTGCTGATAGTACAGGTCAATGACGTCCACACCCAGGCGTTTCAAACTCGCATCGCACGCCGCTTTGACATAAGAAGGGCTTCCATTGACCCCCTTGAAGCTGCCGTCCGATCCGCGGACATTGCCGAATTTGGTTGCGAGAACCACTTTATCGCGCCGATTTTTGATGGCGCGGCCCACCAGTTCTTCATTGTGGCCGATGCCGTACATATCCGCCGTATCGAGGAAATTGATCCCCCAATCCAGCGCCTGGTGAATAGTGCGTATCGATTGGTCTTCGTTGGTCGAACCATAAAATTCCGACATCCCCATGCATCCTAATCCAATGGCCGAGACCGTAGGGCCTTGTTTGCCCAATTTTCTGAAATTCATAATTTACCTCCTTTTTAAAAGAGTTGCGGCAATACTGCAAAACAATATTTTCTTGGTTGTCGCACAAAATGACATAACAAACGCTTTCAACTTCGAATAAAAAAACGTTCTTTCAAATTTATGATGAAATATCCGGGTGAGTTGCCGATGGGGGGCTATGATGAAGTGCCCGAGCGATCACACGTATGCCAAAGGGAGATTATCCGGCAGTTACGCCGGCGATTTTTGTCAAGAACAATCCATCGCTGTCGAACCTACTCATATCATCGGGCATCTTAAGGAAAAGACATCTTGTTTTCCCTAACAGCCGCGTCAATATGGGCGTGCTTGGCTTCACATTGAAATAAGTTTTTTCAGAACCGGCCGAACCCCATATGGGTAACGGTCGATATCGGCGGTGTATGCTTTGCCCTGATTATTATGCGTTTAATAATCGCTTAATGCAGTCTTTGAGTTCTGTAATTTTTATCGGTTTGGGAAAAAAATCATCGGCACTTTTTCGGAACGCTTCAATAGAAGCATCCATGCTTGCAAAGGCGGTGATCATGATCACTTTGGTATTCGGAAAATCTTTTTTTATGGTTTTAAGGACCTCCATGCCGTCAATATCCTTCATCTTCAAATCGGTAATCACCACGTCGAATTCTTTTTCCTTTAATCTTTCAAATGCCGGCTTTGCATGCAAAAACGTCTCTACATTGTAGCCGTCTTTTTGAAAAGTCGCTTTGATCATCTTTCCGACGATGTTTTCGTCATCAATTACCATGATGCTGTGACCACTCATCCATATCCTCCTTTGCTGAATAAACAGGTAATTCTATGGTAAAGATTGTCCCGACGCCGACGTCGCTTTTCACCCTTATCTCTCCTTGATGGTTTCTAATAATACCATAGCTGATAGACAATCCCAGACCGGTTCCCTGGGTACCCTTGGTACTGAAAAACGGATCAAAAATATTGGAAATGAACTCCGGCGAAATACCAATGCCGGTGTCCTTGATTTCTATCATGATGTGACCTGAATTATTTTCAAAAAACGACCTGACGGACAGTGTTCCGCCGGGAGTCATGGCCTGAATGGCATTGGTATACAGATTCACCAGCACCCCTTGAATTTTATTTTCATCAATATAAACCATAGGGAGTTCTTTTTGCAAGTTCAGCTGGGTCTCAACCCCGGAAACGTGAAGCATATTCTGGACCAGCCTGAGAGAACTTTTTACAAGGGTGTTGATATCCGAAACCTTAAAATCGGTTTGCTTGGGTCTCGAAAAATCCAAAAGGTTCTGCACAATGTGCTTTATTCTCGAACATTCTTCCAGCACCGTGTTCATGTAATCCAATCTTTCCGCCTTGTTCAGGGAATCATAAAGCGCTATATAGGTTTGGGCGACCATGGATATGTTGTTGAGCGGATTGCCAAGTTCATGGGCCACCCCGGCCGTAAGAACCCCTATAGACGCCAGTTTTTTGGATTGGATCAGCTGCTCATGCCGGGTCTTAAGTTCGATGCACATCGAATTGATGGCATGCATGGCGGAACCCAATTCATCATTGGATATCTTGCAGGCAGTCTCGACGAAGTTTCCTTCAGATATGGAATTGGCCGTTTTTTCAATTTGGCGGAGCGATTTGAACATTTTTGAAAAAAATAAATAGGTGCTGGTTGTCGCCACAAATATGACCAGGCAGAAAAAATAAAGCAATCCTTTGTTTGAAGCGGAAATAATTTGATTAACCTTGTTTCTTTCAAGCTTTATAATGCTTTCGGAAAACATTCTTAATGCTCTGCCGGACTCACGGATGCCGGCTTGCAACACTTTGGCATTTTCCCCGTTCAGATCTATTTTTTCAATTTCTTCCCCGTATCTCTTGAGGTTTGAATTGAGCTTTTTAAAATGTTCGATCCCAACCGCCGCGATGATGTTTTCCCGCATGCTGCTGATCATTTGTTCGCTCTCGTGTAACTCATTCTTGATCAACTGGAGTGTCGATTGGTCCTTGTAGAGAAAATAGTTCTTTTCCGACAATCTCATTTCCAGAAACGATGCATTGAGATTGTCGGCTATCTCCATAAAACGCAATTTGGCCTGAATAAGTTTGACTTCATGGTACGAAAAAACCGATATCATGACGAGGGTAATAATACCGAGGACATTGCCGAGTATGATTTTATGTACCAGTTTCATATGATATTCAGCGGCAGCTTGAAAAGAAAGAAGCTTTACAGCACGGCAATATTTTGGTCATCTCAAACCGGTTTGTCAAT
>JBAUWG010000516.1:0-6396 GCA_049583675.1 Desulfobacterales bacterium
GGATCGGGTTGTATTTCATAAGAACTATGCCTATAACATGGATGAAATTGAAACGTTCAGGCATTTTCCCGAAGCCCTTTATCACATTGGACTTAAACTCTGGCGTGATAATGATGTTGCCGGTGCAGCCCGTTTTTTCCGTCAGGCGGTTGATCAAAACATGTTTGATATGGATGCCTGGTTCAAATTGGCCCAGATCGAGATTGTCCAAGGGGACTCGAATGCAGCATATGCGATATTACGGTTTTCAGATGGTTTGCCCGAAAATGTATTGCGCTGGAAATGGGATCAAATCTTACTGGCCGATGAGTTGAAGGCGAAAAAGCCATTCATCAGAGGGATCAATTATCTGGTAAAGCATGGGAAAAAAGTTCAGGATGCCTTTCAACTTTTCGATGGCTTTACAGATCAAAATTCGACCCTGGCGATTCAGGAGCTGGATACGGAAAACCTGAAGTCCTATCTTAAATGGCTCATGCGATGGGGCCGGGACCAGGATGCCTGGATCGTTTGGCAAAAGATGGCTGAAAAGGGTGTCCAGGACGAAGACATCAGTTTGCAATATATTCATTTTCTGGTCGATTTAAAACAGATCGAAAGAGCGGTCCAGGTTCGAAGTATCGGCCATGAAAATGTGGACGGCATGACCAATGCAGGGTTCGAAAATGAGATCACCAATCGCGGATTCGATTGGCGATATACGCCTGACCAAAAAGGTAAATGGACTATCCGCCGAAGCATGACCTCGGCCGCGGATGGTACCTATTGCTTGATGATCCGGTTTGAAGGCAAAGAGAACATCTCCTTTTATAATTTATACCAGATCGTACCGGTGAATCCGGAAGCACCATACGTACTGACTTTCAAATGGCGCAGCAGGGATCTTACCACGGACCAGGGTCCGTTTGTGGATATCTATGGGTACGGGTGCGAAGGGTTATACGCCAAAGGCCCCATGATGCTCGGCACGCACGCCTGGCAAAAACAGGACATCGAATTTGCAGCACCAAAAGGGTGTCATGCAGTGGTGGTTAGATTGGATCGACAGCCCAGCAAACGGTTCGACAGCAAGATTGCCGGAAGGCTATGGCTGGATGGCTTTAAACTTGAAAAGCGTAAGCCCTTGCAATCCATGAACAACCGGCGTTTGAACAGATAAAAATGCGAAAAATAAGAGAAATTGACAATATTCGACGGATCTAGTATCAATATGTGGGGTATATCATGCCGGATGAACTCATAGAATTAAATCGACTTGCGGAAAATGGCAAAGGCAGGGGAGAAGGCAGTCGTCTTCCAATGGCCGAGCTCCGCCGGGATGTTCCTGACTGGGATGCGGAAGAGGTCCATCTGCGTGACTACCTGGATGTCATTTTCCGCCGAAGGTGGCTCATTGTCAGCCTTTTAATGTTGACCTTCATTTCCACACTCATCTTGACCCTTGCTTCCCCGAAAATTTACAAAGCCGCTTCATCCATAGAAGTGTCGCCCCAGGACCAGAAGGTAACAAAGTTTGAAGAGGTGGTTGCCTCGGAAGTCCGGGTGCAGGAGTTTTATCAGACCCAGGTGGATTTGCTTCAAAACAGCGAACTTGCCCGGCGGGTCATTGAAAATCTTGAGCTGGCGGAAAACCCGATCATTAAGAAGGTATTATATGGAAACGGGGATCCCGGGTTTTCGGCAAAATTCAAGGCGTTTTTAACATCAATCATCAGCGCTGATAAAGAAAAAGAAGATGCGGCGTCAATACCGCCGGAAGCTATAAAAGAGCAGCATTTGCTGAAATTTGTGGAGGACAACCTTGAAGTATCTCCGAAAAGAAACTCCATGATCATCGGCGTGTCCTTCGCATCGCCGGATCGAAATCTTTCAATGAACGTGGTCAACGCATTTGTGGAAGAATTTGTTCGTTGGAATATGGAGAAAAAACTCGATGCTTCCCAGTTGGCCCGTGAATTTTTGATGAAACAGATCGACCGGGCGAAAATCAATCTTGAAAAGGCTGAAGAAGACTTGAACCGGTTCGGCAAACAGGCCGGGATTGTTTCGCTGGACGCGAAACTGAACAGCGTGTATCGACAGCTCGAGGAACTGAATTCAGCCCTTGCCATGGCTGAAACCGACTTGATCGGCAAAGAAGCCGTTTACAAGCAGGCCAAAATAGACGGTGCATCCGCGTTGCCGCAGGTCATGAGCAATGAATTGATTGCCGGGCTAAAGGCCGAGTATGCCCGCCTGCAATCCGAATACGATGACCTGTCCGTGACGTTTCATGACGAGTACCCGGCAGTCAAGGCTTTAAAGACAAAAATGAACAGTATCGGCGACCGCATTAAAATCGAAGAAAAGAGGGTTTTTCTGGCGGTTGAAAATGAATACAAGTCTGCCCTGGAAAAAGTCAAGAGCATGAAGGCCCGGGTTGAAGCACAGAAACAAAGAGCCATCGATCTCAATGAACGGGCAACGCAGTATAAGATCATGGCCCGTGAGGTGGAGACCAACAAGGGGATCTATCAAAGCCTTTTGGAGCGAACCAAAGAGATCGAATCCATGGTGGGCGTCTCTTCCAGCAACATTCATTTGGTGAATAAAGCAACGTTGCCCATAAAGCCGTTTAAGCCCAAGGTCAAGTTGAACCTGCTGCTGGCGCTCGTGGTCGGATTGATGGGCGGTATCGGACTGGCCTTTTTTCTGGAATATTATACAGATACCATTAGCAACCCCGACGAGATATCCGATCGGTTCCGTATCCCGATACTTGGGGTGGCGCCGCTGTCCAAAACCGATGAATTTCCGGTTGAGCAGGCATTCATCAACGAGCCCCAATCGCCGCTTTCCGAAGCCATCCGAAGCGTCAAGATGTCGATCCAACTGGCCGGCACCGCCGACCGGGCTAAAAGTTTTCTTTTAACCAGTATCAAGCCCTCGGAAGGAAAAACCACGCTGGCGGCCAACCTGGCCCTGGCTTTTGTAGGTGCGGGCGAGAAGGTGATCCTCATCGATGCAGATATGAGAAAACCCAAACTCCACAAATTTTTCCAGGGGCATGACACATCATCCAGCCCGGGTCTGTCCAGATTTCTATCCGGCGTCAGCAGCTCGGGGCTGGTTCTTAAAAATGGTATCTGCAACTTGTGTTTTATCCCCGCAGGACCTTCTCCGCCCAACCCCGTGGAGCTGCTGGTCTCGGCCCGTTTTTCGTTGCTGATAGAGGCCTTGACCCAACGTTTTGATCGGGTGATTGTTGACGGGCCTCCGTATTTGGGTTTTGCTGATTCTTTGGTGATTTCAGGCCAGGTGGGGGGCGTGGTCCTGGTCAGCAGCATGGGGGAAACCACGCGTGATGCCATACGTCATTTTAAAAAGAGCATCATGAACTCGCAGGGCAAAATCTTGGGGTGTATTATCAACAAGGTCGATGTCGGCAGGCGGTTTGGATATCAGCCCTACTATCGATATTACAGTCATTATCAATATTACGGTGAGGTGGAAGACGGGACAATAAAAAAAGGGAAACAAAGACCTCCCAGGATCGCTCAACAATGATCCGAGGAAAAATCTTTTTTATTTATCTAAAACATAAGAAATGCCGATGTCATGTTAGTGAAGATTTTGTAAAAACAGCCGAATTTAAATCAGTAGCGAAATATATTTTCTTGCTTTGAAATAAAAATACAAAAACTATTAACCGATGACGAATAACGTCTAATCGGGTTTTAACGCGATTTTGGGTTCATCATTTTTTATTGAGCTTAAGACGAATGTGAAAAACATCCATGTACCTTTCTTACTATAATTTAAAAGTCAAACCGTTCCAGATGAGTACGGATCCGGACTTTCTTTGGCTAGGCGAAAAACATAAGGAGGCGCTGGCCGTCCTGAAATACGCCGTTCTGGAAAATAAAGGGGTGTTGGCCTTAACCGGGGATGTGGGAACCGGAAAAACCACGCTGATCAACGCCCTGTTAAAAAGTCTTGGAAAAGATACCATTACGGCAACGGTCTATGATGCCAGGCTTGAAGTTCTCGATTTTTTCCACACAGTGGCCGCTGCATTTAAAATAAAAGGGACCTTCGAAGGCAAGGGGCAATTTATCCTTCGATTTATGGATTTTTTGATCAAGGCCCACGAACGGCAGCAGAAAGTTCTATTGATCATTGACGAAGCCCAGGGAATCAATGAGGATCTCCTCGAAGAGATTCGCCTGTTATCGAATCTTGAAGCCGAATACACCCGGCTGTTGAATATCTTTTTTGTGGGTCAGAATGAATTTATTGATATTTTGCAGAAATACGAAAACAGAGCCCTAAGGCAAAGAGTAACCATACGCTACCACATCAATCCATTGACGCTGAATGAAACAGCAGCTTATATTCATCACCGTCTCGAGGTGAGCGGTACCACAGCGCTTATTTTTGACTCCGGCGCAATTGATGAGATTTTCTTTTTTTCGGGAGGATATCCGAGGTTGATCAATATCATGTGTGATCACGCATTGCTGACCGGATTTGTTCGAGAAGTTCAAACGATCAACGCAAATCTCATCAGGGAGTGCCGGGAGGAATTGCTGGTATCCAAGAAGAGTTCCAGAGAAGATTTTGAATTTCCGGCCGGGGATCAGCAAGTGCTTTCCCGGGAACCGATGGATTCTGTCCCGTCCAGGGAACCGATGGGTCCTGCCCCGCCCAGGAAACCAGTGGCTTCTGGTCCGTCCAGAGAACCAATGGCTTCAGATCTGTCCAGGGAGATAATGGATTATGTTAAAGATTCCAATATCTTAGAAGACGATCAGGATAGCTTCGGCCCGCGGTATCCTATGTATGAGCCGGCAGTTCCCCGGAAGATTCATAAAAAGCGTTTCTTTGGGTTTCGTTCGATCCTGATTTTTCTTTTGGTCGCCGGTGCCGGGTATTTTTTTTATGGAAAATATCATAACCACACCCCATCCTCTGTCGCAACGGTTCGACCGCCGTCGAACAAACATTTTTCGATGAATGAGAAATCGGAAAATAACCATCCGTCCACAATCCAAGCGCAATCTGACGCTTCGGATATCCCCCATCAGGTTCAGTCAGAAAAATCCGAAAATTCCCGTTCTTCCGTCATTGATTCTTCGAATTCCGACATGTCCAAGGCCGCGGTTCCGAAAGAGACCGAATCTTTTCAGCCCGGTCCATCAAATATATATTCCCAGGATGCCGACGCTGCAGCTTTTTCGAAAAAACCACCGGAAAAGATGCAGGACTCGGTTCAAACAATTGAAAAAATCCCCCTAAAGCCCCTTGTGGTTGCATCTGCTCCTTCGAATCTAACCGCGGAAGCACCCGTGGCCATTCCTGCGCCAACAACAAAAAAGGGCGGCATCCAGGCGACAGCCTCTGAACCGACTCAAGCCCGTGCAACAGCAAAGCGTGCAAAACCGGCCCAAAAAGCGCTTTTGAAACCCGTGGAAAAATCGGAAACCGCGGAATCGACCACTACGTCTGTCCGGAAAAAAAACAAAGCAAAAGAGCCCGAAACTCTGATACGAGAAGCGCCGAAAAAAGAGTTGGTGGTTGCATCTTCTGTTTCGTCCGAGAAAAAAACAACGGCATTATTTGAAAAGTTTAGAGAGAGTTTGTCAAAAAAAACAGTGGTTTCAGATGCCGCGAAACCAGTGAAACCGCCAACGACGGTCACGGAAAAACCCCCGGCGGTAGTTTCACCGTCTGATCGAAAAAAGCTTATGAGCCAGAACGCTGCGAATGGATCTGATCAGAGAGAAGGTGAGAAAATTGCTTCTCTGGGCATTCCGGCAAATACGTCCGAAAAGACCGGCAAGACCGATCTACCATATATCCCGTTAATGACCCGCCTTGAATCATTTCTGAAGAACTATTGCCGGACCTACGAGCAAAAAAACATCAATAAGTTCAGCACGTTATTTGCTTTTGATGCTGTTGAAAAGGGAAAACCGTTTAAGTCCTGGCTTTCCACCTATCGTCGAAATTTTAAGCGAATAGATTCCATAGAATATAACATTGAGCTCAATCGTTATGCGACCCAGGAAGAGACCGGACTGGTGAAAATCGACGGAACTTTTCATATCAAGGCTAAATTAGGCGGCAGCAAAGAATGGCTTAAAAACAGCGGTGATATTTCTATGATACTGGAGGCGGTTGGAAATTCGTTTAAGGTAAAGCAATTGGATTATTAGAAGCCATCTCAAAATAAAGATTTTGGTTCAAAATCAAGGCAGAGTCGAGTTTTAACCCGCAGGCATACTCAAGTATGTCGAGGACTTAAAACGAGGCTCCAACGCCGAGCTTGGGCCAAAAAATTATTTTGAGATAGCTTCTATTATCCCTCCGCCTCTTTTTCAAGCTTATCCAGCCTGTCAGGCTCCGAAACAGCAA
>JBAUWG010000517.1:0-13804 GCA_049583675.1 Desulfobacterales bacterium
AGTTTAAATTATAAAATGGCCCTTGAACTCAGACAGCAACTGAAACTTACCCAGCAACTCATCATGACGCCCCAACTTCAGATGGCGATCAAACTCTTGCAGCTATCAAGGCTGGAGCTGTTGAATACCATACGAAACGAGCTTGAAGAAAATCCGACCTTGGAGGAGGAAATTCACGAGACCGTTGTTGAAGAATCTATCGATGATCCGGCAGAGACTATCATCGCCACTGACGCCGATCAAACAAAAGAAGTCACGATAGAGGAAAATATTCCTGATGATATCGACTGGAACAATTATATCAATGAATATAGTTCTTCAGGCAGGACCCATTTCGAAGCCGAAAGGAGAGAATCTCCGAATTTCGAATCGTTTATCGCACACAAGGAATCCTTGCGGGAACATCTGCTTTGGCAACTATTGATGACATCTCCCACGGAAGAAGAAGAGAGAATCGGAAGCCTTATCGTAGGCAATTTAAATGAAGACGGGTACTTAGATGCTTCAGTGGAAGATCTTGCCGTCATGAGCGGATCGGATGCCGAAAAAATTGAAACAATATTATCTTTAATGCAGACATTTGACCCCGTTGGTGTTTGTGCAAGAAATCTCGGAGAATGTCTGCTGATACAGGCAAAACACTTTTGTCTTGACGATACCATCGTGACCCAAATCATCGAAAACCATCTCAATCATCTCGAAAATAAAAATTACAAGGCCATCGCAAAATCTCTAAAAGCAAATATAGAGGATGTTGTCGCCGCCGTTCAAGTGATTAAAAGTCTGGAGCCGAGGCCCGGCAGGCAATTCGTCGAAGAGGAACCCCAATACATTAATCCCGATGTTTTTGTTCATAAATTAGACGAAGAATTTGTGATATTGGTCAACGACGACGGAATGCCGAAATTACATGTCAACAATTTTTATAAGAATGCCTTCAAAGAGGATGGAAATTTCTCCGACGATGCCAAAGAATACATTCAGGAAAAGATGCGGTCCGCCACGTGGCTCATCCGGAGCATCCATCAACGCCAAAAAACGATTTACCGAGTAATGGAAAGCATACTCAAATATCAGCGGGGTTTCTTTGATAAGGGCATCGCATTCCTTAAGCCTATGGTGTTGAGAGATGTCGCCGAAGATATCGGAATGCATGAATCGACCATCAGCAGAGTAACAACGAATAAATATGTTCATACGCCGCGCGGTATTTTCGAATTGAAATATTTTTTTAACAGTTCTATTCGGCGTGTCCAGGGCGAAGCCGTCGCCTCTGCCAGCGTTCAGGAAAAAATCAGACAAATCATCGAAAGTGAAAACCCTAAAAAACCTTACAGCGATGATAAAATTTCAAAAATCTTAAAAGAATCCAACATTAGTATTGCCCGCAGAACCGTAGCCAAATATCGTGAGATGATGAGAGTGTTGCCGTCGAACAAACGCAAAGAATTCTAGGGAGGTCATAAGTATGCAAACATCCGTTACCTTTAAAAATCTTGATCCTTCTGAAAATTTAAAGGCATATGTCGGAGAAAAACTTGATCGTTTTGATAAGTATTTATATAACCCCGCAGAAGCAAACGTTGTGCTCTCGGTTGAAAAATTTCGTCACATGGCAGAAATCAACATCATTGGAGACAGGCTGAACATTTACGGCAAAGAAGTGACGGATGACATGTACTCTGCCATAGATATCACATTGGACAAACTCGAAAAACAAATCAAAAAATACAAGCAGAAAATCAGAAAGTACAGAGGCGGACAGAAACCCAATACAAAAGAAAATATTGGTGAAGACCCGCGATTTGGCGAGGATGAAACCTCTCAAGATATTCTCGTTAAAAATATTGAATACAAACCAATGGATGTGGAAGAAGCGGTAATGCAGATGGGTCTTGTAAACGACAATTTTCTTGTATTTACGGATGCCAGAACCAACCAGGTCAACGTTCTTTACAGGCGCAAAGACGGCAACTACGGCTTGATCCAGCCCAGCAGCTGATAAGAGGCCTTTGAAAAATGCTCATTTTTGCCTGAGTTCAAGGAACGCGAAAATTTTAACCGCAGGAATACATTGAGTCTTTTGAGGATTGAAATTTGAGTGCGACGCAGAAATTTGGCAAAAAGGGCGGTTTTGCAAAGGTCTCGATAATTTATCGGTGAAAATAAAATGAAAATTCTTGATGCGTTGCCCAGGGAAGCAATTCTTGTTGATTTGAAAGCGATCGATAAAAAGGGCGTCCTTGAAGAGCTGGTTACCCCTGTCGCTAAAATTGCCGGTATAAACAGCGAGGAGCTATTGAAGGTGCTCATGGAGAGGGAGCGACTCGGGAGCACCGGAATCGGGGTTGGCATCGGAATCCCGCACGGTAAAATCAGGGGATTGGAATCGTTGATCCTCGGTTTCGGCCGGAGTCAAAAAGGCGTGGATTTCGATTCCATGGACGGGCTGCCCGCCCACATATTTTTCCTGTTAATCACACCGGAAAATTCCACGGGGCTTCATTTGAAACTTCTTGCGCGAATTTCAAGAATGTTAAAAAATGATCTTTTCAAAGATAAATTGCTGCATGCAACGAGCAGAGATGAAATCTATTCAATTATTAAAGAAGAGGAGGAAGAAGAATTTTAATCCCTGTTCTTGATCAAAAGTGAAAGAGCTGAACATATTCATTATTACGGGGCTTTCCGGTTCAGGGAAGAGCAGCGCAATCGATGCATTGGAAGATGCGGGTTTCTATTGTGTCGACAACATGCCGGTGGCGCTTCTTCCCAAATTTGTGGAACTGCCCGTCGAAAGCAACTCGGAAATCGCGGGGCTGGCATTTGTCATGGATCTCCGGGAAAAAGGCTTTCTTTCATCATATCCGTCAATCTTTGAATCTTTGAAAGAAAAAGGGTATCAATTTAAAATCCTTTTTCTCGAAGCCAATGAAGATATATTGCTAAAGCGGTATAGCCAGACCCGGAGGCATCACCCCCTTGCCCAGGGAAAAGGTCTCTTAGAGGGTATCCGTTTAGAAAAAGAACAGTTAAAAAACCTTAAATCCGCCGCCGATGAAATTATTGATACTTCCCGTTACAATGTCCACGAATTGAAGGCCGTTATCCGGAAGATCGTTCAACAGAGCAAAGATTCCGCTCCCATGAGCATCAACATCTTGTCGTTCGGGTTTAAATACGGCGTCCCCCATGACGCCAGCCTCATTATGGATGTTCGTTTTATTTTAAATCCATATTTTGTTCCGGAACTCAAAGCACTGGACGGAAAAGACGAAAAAGTGAAAGATTATGTCTTAAATAATGACAACACTCGCACTTTTTTAAATAAATTTTTTGAACTACTTGATTATTTAATCCCTTTGTACGAAAAGGAGGGAAAAGCGTATTTAACCATTGCAGTCGGTTGTACCGGAGGCAAACATCGCTCGGTAGCCGTTGCCGAAGCCTTATTCAATCATCTAAAAATACAAGGCAACAAAATCATCATTACACATCGAGATATTGATCTGTAAAAGGGACTAAGGAGTCTTATGATCGGAATCGTTATTGTAACACACAGTCAGCTTGGGGATGCCCTTATTGATGCCGCCGAGTTCATTTTAGGGACCCGTCCCGACACCATGGTGTCCGTTTCCATAAATTTAAAAGAAAATGTCGATAAATTGCGCAAAAAAATTTCTGAAGGAATAAAAAAGGTTGACCGTAACAAAGGGGTTCTTATTTTAACGGATATGTTCGGAGGAACGCCTTCCAACTTGAGTTATTCATTTCTCGAAGAAGGACGCGTAGAAGTCATATCCGGCGTTAATCTCCCCATCCTGATCAAGGCTGCCGATATTCAAAATAAAGATATGGATCTTTGTGAAGTCGCTGAACATCTAGAAGCTTATGGAAAAAAAAGCATTTCACTTGCCAGCGGAATTTTAAAAGGAAACAAACGAGAATAGCCGGTTAAACGGAGGTGATATTATGAGTGTAAAAATAGCCATAAATGGTTTTGGAAGAATAGGACGCCTGGTTTTCAGGGCATTGATGAATCATGCCGATCTTGAAATTGTGGCGGTTAATGATCTCATGAATTCAGCCACGATGGCCCATCTTCTGGCGTATGATTCTGTTCATGGAAGGCTGGGGACGGAAGTTGTCCCAGGCAACGATTCAATAAAAGTCGGCGGAAAAACAGTGGCCGTTACCGCGGTAAAAGATCCTGCCGATCTCGCATGGAAAGATTTCCAAGTAGACATTGTTGCAGAATGCACCGGTCTTTTTAGAGATTATGAAAGTGCATCCAAACACCTTGCCGCCGGTGCCCGCAAAGTGATCATATCGGCGCCGGCTCAGAAACCGGATATTACCATTGTCATGGGGGTCAACTCGAATCAATACGACCCCAGAAATCACCACATTATATCAAACGCGTCCTGCACAACAAACTGCCTTGCGCCCATCGCCAAGGTTCTGTTAGAAAATTTCGGCATCAAAGCCGGTCTGATGACGACCATCCATTCTTATACCGGTGACCAGCGTCTGCTCGACTTCCCCCATAAAGATTTGCGGAGGGCCCGGGCGGCCGCTATGAACATGATACCGACAACCACCGGTGCGGCCAAAGCCGTAGCCCTGGTACTGCCGGAACTTACGGGGAAACTCAACGGTCTCGCCATTCGCGTTCCCACGCCGAATGTTTCGCTTGTTGATCTTGTCGCAACCCTGGAAAAAACAGGGGTTACGATTACTGACGTAAACGCTGCTTTAAAAGAAGCCTCGGAAAGCTCTCTTGCGGGATTTTTAGGATATAGCGAGCTTCCGCTGGTATCTTCTGACTACAATGGATCAACCTTATCTTCGATTGTCGACGCACAGACAACCTATGCCGTCGGCGACATGGTCAAGGTCTTGTCCTGGTATGATAATGAGACCGGATATTCAAACCGGATGGTGGATCTGGCGGCAATGATTGCGGCACAACTGTAAATCGAAGATTTTCGATATGGAGACAAGTCGATGAATAACCGCAGACCCTTGATTGCCGGAAACTGGAAAATGTTCAAAACCTGTTCAGAGGCCGTTGAAACCGCTGAACACCTTGTCAAACTCGTTTCGGCGTGCGCCGATGTCGATATCATGATTGCACCGCCCTTTACCGCACTGGCGCAAGTATCGCAGGTGGTGAAGGGAACGTGTATATCCCTGGGAGCACAGAATCTATTTTGGGAGGTCAAAGGCGCCTACACCGGCGAGATATCGCCGGCCATGCTTGTTTCAGCCGGTTGCCGATATGTTATTATCGGTCATTCCGAACGGCGTCAGTATTTTGGAGAAACCGACGAATCCGTGAACAGGAAAATCAGATCCGCCGTCAAGAGTGGTTTAGTGCCGGTGATGTGCGTAGGAGAATCTGAAAATGAACGGGAATTAAAAGAAACCTTTTCAGTACTTGACAAACAGGTTGAAAAAGGGTTAGAGAGCTTTTCCTCCGGCGATTTGAATTCACTGGTCATGGCATATGAACCCATATGGGCCATCGGAACCGGTAAGACGGCCACCACCGAACAGGCCCAGGAAGTTCACGATTTTTTACGTACGATAATTGAAAAAAAATTCGGGAATGACCTTGCCAAATCCATGAGAATCCTATATGGAGGTAGCGTTAAACCGGATAATATCGCAGAACTGATGTCCATGCCCGATGTAGACGGCGCACTGGTGGGCGGCGCCAGCCTTGATCCTGTGACATTCAGTAAAATCGTTCAATTTTAAAATCAGACCAACGAAAAACACAACCATTATGTCGACATTTTTAATCATTATACATGTTATCGTATCTATTGCCCTTATTATGATCATTCTGCTTCAGACCGGAAAAGGAGCGGATATGGGCGCTGCTTTCGGCGGAGGCGGCAGCCAGACGCTTTTCGGCAGTACCGGATCTTCAACATTTTTGGGGAAATTAACAACCGTAGCAGCCGTTGTTTTTATGCTGACTTCCCTGGTACTTGCTTACATGTCAGGCCATCGTACGCCAAGTTCCATAATGATGAATCAAAAGGCGCCCATCGAGCAGAAGGCGGTCCCGACTGCACCACCGGCCGCACCGGAAAAAGCCCCTCAAGCAAATCCAGGGCCTTCACAGCCGGCAAAACCCGCTCAGACAAAATGAGATATCGATAACGTTCTGTATTCATTTTTGTAACTGACAATACATGTGCCGAAGTGGTGGAACTTGGTAGACACGCTATCTTGAGGGGGTAGTGGCGAGAGCCGTGCCGGTTCAAGTCCGGCCTTCGGCACCAAATAATTTAACCTGCTGAATAATCAGCAGGTTTTTGTTTTTATTGGCAATATTAATCAGCTCCATCTGTTACACACAATTCTTACACAGAATGGTCCAGGGGGTTGATTAATATGAAGTCTTCCAGTACAAACCACTCTTACATAGTTCGGAATCCCTATTCATATTGTTTCAGGATTAACGTTCCCCAGGATCTGCATAGACTTGTGGGGAAAAAGGAACTACGGTACACACTCAAGACCGGACGTCTTGGAATTGCCAAACAGAAATCAAGGTACTTAGCCCTGCAGATTCAAGCCATCTTCAAGGTGCTCAGGAAAGGAAAGTTTATGCCGGTGAATCTTTCAGAGGAAAAAATAAAAGAACTGGTGAACAAGTTCATCAAGATGTCGGTACAACGAATAAACAATCTGTTCAAAGATGGGTCTGGGGATGATATCCCACCTTACGGAAATTATCCTGAATTCTATAGTTATATTAGTGATCTTGACACTTTTAGACAGGAACTCATTGACAATTTAAATATGGGCAATTGGGAAATACTTGAGAATGAGATTATAAAATTTTTAAACAGCCAGGGCATAAAGGATATTGATAAAAGCTCAGTGGAATACCAAAGGCTTTGTGCTGGAATCCATCAAGCTGAAATAAAGCTGTTGTCGATAGAGAAGAGGCACCGGCTGAACGACTTCTCATACGAAAAGGAACTGCCAGATATATTCCCGGAGGTTTTTCCTAAATTGCCCAAGCAGGGTGAACCAGCACCCATGCCAGATCCTCCCAAAGAAAAGCCATCAAAAACCTTGGAGGTTGTTATTGATGAATATTCTAAGGAGAATGTACGGGCTGATAATTGGTCTAAAAGAACGATGATCGAATACCGTAGCATAATCAAAAACATACTAAGAGTTATCGGCAATGTTCCTGTAAACACCATCGACCGTCAAAGTGTTTTAGACTTTAAAGAGACCCTATTAGCAGTTCCATCAGACTACTTTAAGGCCACTATCGCAGCCAGCGGCGGCAATCATTCCATTATGGGAAAGATCAAATCGCTGTTTGGAGAAAACACTATGTTCCAACACCCCCAAGCGTCTCAGCAAGGTTATCGGCAGTCAAGTGACCAACAACCAGGGTGAACAGCTGGGAAAGGTCCATGATCTGATTGCAGATGAAGATGGGCAGATCAGCTATATGATTCTTTCCAGGAACAATTCGTTGGAAACGCTGAGCGCTGAGAAAAAACCGGTAGCAATACCCATGTCCACCGTCAAACCCAGGGTCACAAAAGACGGGACATTGAACATTAACCTGGCAAAGAAGACCCTTGATCAAGCACCTTCATTTACTGCTTCGAACTATCCCAACTTTTCAAATAAGCAATGGCAGGATTATGTTCGAGGATATTTCGAGAATTAGGGAACTCAATCTCAGCCTTCTTCTTTAGAAAAGAAACCTGAAAATGCTGCGCCAAAGGAACAGACGACCCAACATAGAGACTGATACGGTTATTAGAATTTCACTGGAATTATCACTTGGTTAGTAAATTTGCATGAATATAGTTTCCTTATAAGATCAGCAGGATGACCGGGATCTTTTAACATCAGATCCTGTTCATCCTGTCTTTTTATAATGTCCTTCAAATTTGCAAAAAGAATTTTCGATCTGTCAAAAATCGCACGGAATTTTATTAATTTTATAAACTTTTTGGTGTACGCGTCCAATTGAGTTTAGAAGCGAAAACCCGGCCCAATCAAGAACACGTCGGTATCGCGGTTGTAAGTAGTAGCGATACGATTCCAGGAGAGACGAATCAACCAGGTCGGAGTGAATCGATAGCTTGCCGACAACGTGACAATGCCCGCCAGAGTTTCCTCGCTCTCATTGTTGTCTGGACTGCGATACCTGTCGATCAAAACGTAAGGACCAAAGCCGGCGCCAAGGGATAGATGCTCATCAAAAAAATCCCGGACCAACCAGGCTTGGGAAATGAGGCCGTTGCGACGGATGAGACGATTATCTCCTTCATTGAGCAATGCAACCGTCCATTCCAGATAAGATGTGATGCGCCTCCGATACTCGATGCTCTGAGCCGTCGACTTCGGCGAACTACGGCTGTTGACGATGGTCTGCCCTATTAAAACCGCTATTTCATTGTTCCTCGTTTTCTCAGGAGCATGCTGCACGCCCGATGAAGAAACATGCTTTTGTTGATAATCGAGTCTATACCCCACTCCCAGCATCGCCGAATACGTATCGATATTGTTCGTTTTAATGAAATTGGTTCGTAATTGAATAACCCACGGGCTTTTTGTGTACCACAAGCCGGCGATGCTGAACATCGCTCCCAGGCCGTGGTCGTCCCTAAAACTGGCACCCCTGCCTGCCAGGTCTGTGTCATAATAATAATAGGGTCCGAGTCCCGCGGCCAAAACAAAGTGCCTCCTCATCGGTTTAGTATGTCCCCACATCTGAAGTGCTATGCCGTCACGATGGTGATCCGGCAAATGCCCTTCATTTAAATATGAAAGACTTGCCGCCGTATATTCTCCCAGTTCTTGCTTATATTCCACCGAATAAGTATATGAGAAATCGCTCATCGATGTGTCCCTGATTATACCGCCGAGCAGATGAAGTTCCGCTGCATCTGAAGGGTTCCAGAAGATCAGGAGCATACATAATAGAGCGAGCATCTTAGAGATTGGAGGTTTTTTCCATGAATTTTTCATTCAGACTTTCCTTATATATTTAATATCTTAAGTTGTTACTCCCAACCTCTTGACTGAATACATCGGGTCGTCCGCCAATCATATGACGTCATCGGCTTCAGGATAATAAATTCATCACTTATAATGCTCGCAGCGATGTTGGCTTTTCGGATATTCTGACGCACTGTTTTGGCCACGGGGGTCGATGTCGAGTTGATAAGAATTCCCTTTTGAGACGGAAATTTATTGAAAATTATTGATTGTGTTGGAGCTTAAATGAACCGCAACCTGCGGAAGTCTGTTTGTTACGGCGTCAGTTTAGCCAAAATTAGCACCGGCGAGCCATGTTGTCAATTGCCATTTTTGATCGAACCTTGCCGAACTGTGGGGAATTAACAACCGGACTCCTCCATTCAGTAAAGTTCATCTTTTTCAGGACTAATATGCCTTTTGTCGGGGAAAGGGTTGGTTTCCGTTGGTTTCAAATTACTTTTTCCAACGTCACGGTAAACTATAATATATACCAAGGTTTCGGGCAGTTTCTGATAATACGTTATCCCTCTGATTATTTACCAGATTAACAGTGAATAGATTTGAAAATTGTTTGCGTTTCTGGGTCATTGGCCACCTCTTTGGAACTGATTTTTATAACATGCTCTTCGGAGTGTCCACATTTTTAGCATATCATTTTAATTAGCTTTACCGAATTTATGATCCAAATTTCGAACGAACACGATCATATGAATTCTTCAATTCGTCCATAGCCGAATCAACGCCGGCTTTTGCATCGGCCCAGGTGTAGGATTTCACATTATATGGCCATAGAATTGTAGTAAATTTTCAGAATAGATTGACAGTCATAGCGAAGTTATCAAATTAAATGGGTCTTTGTCAGAGGCCCATTTTTATTTGACGAGAAAGGGCGGTTTGGTTTTAGGCCCGGGCCGCCCTTTCGACAACCGAGGATCGTCAGAGATCCTCAACACAGTGTTAAAGATGATAATCTTTGTGGCTGTCAATTTCAAGAAGCTTTTAAAGCAGCAGCGCGATTATGATTGGCCGCGGCCTGAGATTTGTCCGAATTGTGCCCAAAGCGGTTTATGGGGTCATGGATATGTTTTGGCCTATTTTGACGGAATACCCGCTGGGATTTTATTACGTCGATATCGGTGTCCGGGATGTCATTGTGTCATTTGTTTACGGCCTGGAGGTTATTTTAGACGTTTTCAGGCTTCGATTGATACCATCCTTCGCAGTTTAACCTGCCGTTTGGTCAACGGACGATACTTAGCGGGTATCAGCCGCAGCCGTCAGCGGCACTGGTTGGTCGGGTTGATTCGCAATACGGCGGTCTATTTGGGCAATGCATGGTCAAACCGTTTGGTTGAAGCATTTAGCCGTTTGCAAGCCATGGGCAAAGTTCCGGTGAGCAGTTCCATTTAGTCTGCTTTGGTGTTCATTTTCATCCACCCTACCGAAGGCTGTCATCGACTGGGTATCGGGTCTGTCGTATAGCGATCCTCAAAACATTAAAAGGAGGATGGTTATGACAGAAGATGAAAAAAAGCAGGTTGCGGCCTTTCGGTTTGGGGTGATTGGTGATTTGGTGACGGCATCCGGTTTTGAACCGGGTGAACAAGAGCGCCTGATCCGGGAAAAATGCGCCCGCAAGTGGCAGATTCCTTTTTCTGACAAAACGCGCATCAGCCGTTCGACAATCCTTCGCTGGATGCGTCTTTACAAAGACAGCAACGGAAAGCTGGAGTCTTTGTATCCGTCGGATCGATCGGATCAGGGCCGAAGCCGGGCATTGGATGAAGAAACCTGTTTAGCGTTAATCCGATTGCGCAAAGAGCTGCCCAAAGCCACCATTGCCCATCTGATCGATCAGATGAATCGCCGTCGTCTGGCCCCCCCGCGTATCCGGTTGACCCCATCGACGGTGTATCGGTTTTTGCATCAGCAAAATCTGATGCATCCGTGTTCACATCGAGCCGAAGACCAACTTTGATTACTCCATCCATGTTTTTTTATCGAGATCGACGCTGAAATCCAACGGATTTCATCAGGCAGTGAACGACAAACGGCTATTATAAAGTCATTATTTGAACTCTGACTTTAAACAAATTTACTGTGCTTATAAAATATCCTCGAGCTCAAAACTGTACCCGTTAAAATTTCGCTCGAATCACGAGAGCCTCGAGGTAAATGACCAAAAATTTCATACTGGCAATTCTATACCGTTAAGCATCATTTTTTATTTTCAAACGGAAGGTTGTTATATAGTGGATCAAAACTATTCGCATGATTTCTCGCCCATTCCAACCAACTTTTAAGAGGTTCATTATATATTGAAAGTCCTCGTTCCGACGCAGCATTCTCTACGGCTCTTATGTATTCCCTGAGTTGGTTGCTTTTGAACCACTGTTTAGCCTTGTTTTCAAGATCGTGCAAACGTTCTTTTTCAATTTGACGTAAACGCTCGACTTCGGCTTGTCTTTGGCGCTGCAGTTCCTGTTGTCTCCACCATTTTTCACGTTCTATCCGATCAAACCGTTTTATATCAGCGATCTTCACCATATTGATGACAAATTCGTTTAGGATATTTTCGACTCGTTGTTTTTTGCCATCTGACCAACTTTTCCGAACACCGGCTGCTGACCATGAATCAATTTGGATCGTAAGTTTTCCTGATGATATATAATCGTATTTTTCAGTAAAAGTATGCGACCAGCGTTTGACTTCCTCTTTTTCTTTTTCAGTTAGGACGTGATCCTGCCTGTTGGATTTCTCGTGCAGATAAAATTTAATTTTTTCCCCAAAAATCATTACCCATGTTCCAGTAGATTCATCCTCATTTCCAACTGATACCTTAAGACCCTGTTTCTCAAAAAATTTAATTAGAGAGTTCATAATTCGTAATGCCCTCTTCAAAAATCCGGCACTGACGCGAACATCAAGATATTTTTTGCGCCAATTCTGTAAAACGCCATATTTATCGGGCTTTGCTTTTGATAGAGCATCAAGGGTTGTACGTATTAATGGGTGATGAGAACTTAATCTTTCTGAAACTTTGATGGATCCAAATTTAGAAATGATCTCTTTTACTTCTGCAGAAAATTCGAAATCATCCTCACTTTTGAGATTAGATTTGTTAATTGTATGAATACGAGGCTCTCCGTTATTACGTTTCGGTAAAGGCGTTTTTTCCACTCTGATATTGTGCTGAATCTTGGCCCAATAACCTAATGGAGGTGTTGGGACATTCAGTTTTCGACAGATTTTTTTCAAACCAACATCTGATATTCCATATTTTGGTGCCAACTTAGATACAGGTTCACTCCATACTTGCTCGTAGAGTTCGTTGCGATTAATCGTAAGTGTTTTATTTCCCATTTTATTTGCCTTAAGCGAGATCATATGCGATCACCTAATTATAAAATAGTCTATTATGTAATTCGTGGTGGCATTGAATCCGACCAAGGACCACCAGCAGGCCAAATCATTTCGAATGATTTCGATTTTGCAAGATAGTCAATCGGCGGCAAAAGGAATGATCTCACAAAATCAATGGTCTTTTCAAAATTCTTCTCTGCTTTGACAAATCTGGTCTTTCGTATAAACGCTTGCCATTGGGTCTCTTTCAATGAATTTTGGCTAAACTATGTCTGGAAGGCCGCCGGAGTTCCTATTGGAAGGGCTGTCTTCCTGCGTTTAAAGGTGTTTTGGATGGCGGCAACAATAATTTGACCGGAAAATGGGAAATCATTTGCCAAAGCCCAAAGGTCGTAAAAATCTTTCATTCGGCTATTGGCCACACCGCCCACTTTGTTGCGGTACTTAAAACAATCTGCTACGGTTTTAGCAGGATTGTAGACTCGAACCGATACGCCTTCGATCTTTTTTTCTTCAATACCCTCTTTGCGTGATGGACCGGAAAAGCGGAAAATCCGGATTGGTGGGTAATCGACTTTGGGTTTTCGCATGGATCGATCGATGGCCATCCAAACAAGGATCCCCTTTTCAACCGTGCTTATCCCATGGGGTTAAGATTTTAAGTATTTATGCCGATATATGTACTAAGAGCCATCTCAAAAATACATTTAATACTCAATTGCGGTGTTTCCCCGCTCTGCGGGACTCCCCGTTGAGAGTTATATTCACAAAAGGTGGATCGCGAGCCTTTTCAAAATGCTCGCATATTCCGATGTATGTTGCGATTTTTCATCGGCTCGCGCCTGGTCCTTGAACATAATCTGCAATTTTGAGACGGCTTTTAGGAGAAGTGACATGTTAATGTATATCATTTTAGCCATCACAATTGTTTATGTTGCCGCAGTTATTATCATTTACCAAAAAAGTCCGAGAGATCGGCTTGGTGGTTAATGATTGCGAAGGAAAATTTCAGATTTTTTATTTAATATCCCTTGACATATTACATTGTGGCATTAAACTGTAAGGGTTAGGTCCAAACCAAAATCGGTTTGCCATTGCCTAACCTCCTTTCTCCAGCCCCCGGAAAAAATTTCCGGGGGCTTTTTTTTATTTCCCACCCGGACTTCCGAGTTCTCTGGTTGACCGGCTTTACCTGACCGGCGGCTTGAAAGGCTAAAACGTGTAATGGGTGTATTTTTCATCGCGTACATCCCTGCAATGATGTTGATCGACCCGCTTCCGACGGTCTAAAAAATGACGCGAACACCGCCCAGTTCCTGTATGGAAAACGAATGTTTTTCTTCAGGGGCGCCGATAAAGATATTGTTTACCGGCACCTTGAATTCCTTAGATACCTCATTAATTA
>JBAUWG010000518.1:0-5466 GCA_049583675.1 Desulfobacterales bacterium
GGAAAATGAATATGCCCGTTGGGAACCCATTTTCGCGGAGATCAACCACTCGGTGCGGATCAATCCAACCTGGAAGGCCGGCGAAGTCAGAGGACAACTCATTCGCTACAAGATTTTGGATAAGACACAAAAGGAGATCCAACGTATCGGCAGGGAAATTGCAGAACATCGTTACCGCTCCAATGCCGAAATCCAAAACGATATGTTTTTGACCCTCATGGAGCAGGAAGAATATGTCAACCCCTATACCAAAGAGGTCGAAATCGGCACGAACCAGTGGAACTACCGGTGGGTGAATGAAATCAATGACGTCATTTACACCGGCAACGAAAACTACAACCCCAATACGGATCCAAACCATCCGTACTCAGGTTACAAGCGCACCCCTATACGAAAGCGGTTTCCGCAATAAATTGGTTCCTCACGACCGGCGATTCGATCGACGCTATGAGCGCCCGACCAAAGAGATGCGGTTACTGGCAGGGCGGCAAATACTCCACCCCCCCCGGTTCGCCGGCCGGTACCGCCACTTTTAGTCCCGCGCGCCTGAGATCCTCCCTGAGGGCATCTGCTTTATCTTTTTGACTGAGCAAAACTCTGAGCCCTATTGCCCTTGCAAGGATCTCCGCGGCCTCCGATTTCCGATCCATTTTCAGATAAAGCTTCCCCAGCCCGGCGAGATCCGATGCAATGCCGGGCGTGTCCCCTTTTTTCCGGTCGATCTCAAGGGCTTTCACGTAATGATTTTCTGCCGTTGAGAGATGCCCCGAGAGTTCGGCGATCTTTCCCAGGTTCTGATGGACCGCCGGCGAATCGGGAATCAGGTCAAGTGCGAGATTGAGATGTGTCCGGGCTTGTTTGATTTGCCCGGCATGCATGAACGCCACGCCCAGGTCATTTAATATTTTGCCTTTGAGTTCTTGAGACCCGTTTCGGGCGTTGTCGAGGGCTTCCTGCCACAGTCGCAGCGCCGCTTTATCTTCCCCTCTGATCAAATGCACTTTTCCAAGCACCGAAAGATTTGCCGCCTGGCCCGAAGCGTCGCCCAGGGAACGGTTGATGGTCAGGGCGCGGGAAGCCAACAGCGCCGCTTTTTCCGTTTCCTGAAGCTCCAGAAGACACACGGCCAGATTGTTAAGGGCCTGGGCCATGCCGGGAAGGTGGTCCGACGCCTGAAAGTTATCGTAGGCCAGCGTAAAATCTGCGGCCCCTTGTCTGAAGCAACCCCTGTCCAGCTGAAGGCTCCCTTTGGCCATAAGCTGATGCCCCCGGCGGACCATGAAGTTCTCCGCGCCTTCTTTTTTGGACGGACCCGCACAACTTGATACCAAGAAAATGAGTATTCCGAAAAAGAGAAACCGCTTCATTTTCTCTCTCCTCTAACTTCGGGGACGTGGACTTCGGGCGCGGTTTCCGGGGCCAGGTTAATCCGTATGAAAAAATTTTTCTTCACGGATTCAAGGATGCTGTTGGTTTCCGTGAGTGCATCCTCCAGTTGTCTTTGCATTGCGGGCGCTCTTTCCATCGCCGTTTTCAGTCGGGACATGACATCATCGAGTTTATGGACGGAATCGTTGATCGTTTCCATGGTATTCGGCAGTGATTGGACGCTGTCGTCCATATGGCCGGTGAGCTTTTTTATCCCCGCCGAGATTCCCCTGATCTCTTTGATCGAAAGCTTCACCTGCCGGTAGAGATCTTCTTGCATCACCAACCGGCCGAGGCTGCCTTCTCCGTTTTTCATCTTGTTTGTCATGTCTTCGACGTTGTTCAGAATGCTAAACAACGGGCCCTTGGGGTCCTTGAACCTCTCTAAAACGATTCTGAGATCCGAGATGAGTTGGCCGAAATCCTCGATCTTTTTCTGTACTTCGAACTCTTTGAGGTACTCGGCGATCGTTTTCTTGGGCTTGGCCGGAATGACCCCTCCCTTTGGAATGGCCGGCAGGTCGATAGCGCCGGGCGTGATGGCGATGAATTCGGAACCGATGATGGTCGGACTGTCCACAGTCGCGACAGAGTTGCTTCGGATCTTACCCGCAAGGTCTTTGAAAACCTCGATGGTCACCTTGACCCGGTTGTCCTTGGTGAGTTCCACCTTATCAACGGAACCGATCCATGTGTTGAAAAGTTTTACCTGGGATCCCGGTTTGAGATTGTAGCCTTCATCAAAGTAGATATAGTAAGTGGCTTTTTCCTTGAACCATTGCTGGCCTCTTCCGATAAATACGATGATGCCCAATGCAAGGCTCACGGCAATGATGATGAAAAGCCCCACCATCTTTTCCCGGAATTCGATCTCAAGTCCATGTTTTGGTCCTTCCGATTCCATTTTATCCTTTGGTTTTGCTTTCCGGCTAACTTTCCAGACGGCCGTCTATGAGGTCGTGTACAAAAAAGTCATATAAGTTCGTGAAAATATATGCATCGTCGTCGGATATGAGGATCCCGCAATTACTCTGGGTTTGATAGTCTAAGATGGCGTTCATGACATGCTTAAGCTCGGTGCGGCTCAGGCCGTAGGATGGCTTTTCCAGAATCAACAGGTTCGGCGCCAGCACCAGTTCCCTGCAAAACAGCGCCATTCTCAGTTTCTCGGTGGGGACCCGGACCGGCCGGTCGTTTAAATACTTCAATAAATCGAAATACAAAAGAAAAGAGTTTGCGTGACGGCGCGACGCCCTTCTCGAGAGATCATGATGATACCTGAGACCCAGCGTGATATTTTCCAGAAGGGTGATATTGCTGATAAGAGAAGAAATTCTTTCCACGAAACCGATATCCTTCTTTATGCTCAGGAGTGCGTTGAAATTCATATCGTTGATGACGTTGCCAAATACCGTGACAGTCCCTGATGTGGGCGGGTACATGGTGGCGCATATTCTCAAAAGGTGCACGGCGGGATGGTAAGGCCGGGCAAGAATAAATTTCTTTTCACCCGCTCCCATTTCCAGTGAAATATCATGAAGGATATCGACCTTGGCATCGGGATCCGTCAGGCTTACGCGGTTTAAGTTTATCAGAATTTTTTGCTCCTGTTCCAAGGCCGATCTCCTTAAAGATAAAAGAGCGCGGAAATCGCAACACTGAAAAAAATACACAGAATGAGCCCCTCCACCATGGCCTTCGAGACTCTGGGGGGGATGGAAGTAACGGCGCCTGCCGCGTTGAATCCGTGGTACAGGGAAACCACCGAAACAAAGATCCCGAAGAAAAAGGATTTGGTGACTCCCACAAAAAGGTCGATGGCCCCGATGGACTGTGACAGCTCTTTGACGAGGTTGCCCATGGCGATGTTCGTTATCATCCAGGTCAGCACCATGCCTCCGAGAATCGAGATAATAATAAAGCAAATAAAAAGGCAGACCATAGAGATAGAAATACCGAGAACTCTCGGTATCGCAAGATAATGAATCGGATTGATGCCCATCATTTCGATGCCTTTGGTCTCTTTGAGAACGGCCATGTAGCCCATTTCGGTGGCCACCGCCGCTCCGGATCTAAGAAGCACGATGATGGCGGTGAGGAGCGCGCCCAGTTCCCGAATGATGATCACATTGACCATGGTGCCGAAGAACTCTTCTCCCACCGAGGTAATGTAAGCGGCTGACTGGATGATCAAAAGCCCGCCAAGGAGCAAGGCCACTATAAACACCAGACCCATGGATTGAACACCGGTGAAGTAAATTTGGGAGATGACGTCCTGAAAAATAACCTTGCGTCCGTCTTTTCGATGACGCCGGGCCACCGAAAAAATGATATAAAAGAATCCGGCCATCCGGAACCCTTCGCGGGCCATTTCCAAAAAAGACCGGCCGATGGCACCGATGAGTCGATCCAACACCAGGAAGACAGACACTCTCATTCTGGGGATGACGCTCAATCTGCCCCACCTCATCATTTAAGAATATGATCCATTGACGATTTTGAAACCCATTCTATCCGATCCCGAAAAACGATTTGATTTTGGCGATCATTCTGACCGATGAAGGTGCATGGGTCACGATTCGGCCGGCTTCCTCAGCAAGTTCCTTCTGGCGTTTGGCCAGGATCTCTCCCAACTCCACGGAAATAGCGGGATTGTCGTTTAAAATGATCGAAAAATTCGCTTTATCGATGACAATAACGGTGGTATCCACCATGGCCCTTACGGTGGCGGTAATCGGTTCGCCGGTCAAAAGACTCATCTCACCAAAAAATTCACCGCTGTTAATGGTTGCGATTTTGTTTTCCTGTTTTTCATCTTTTGAAATGTAAACGCCGCATGACCCCGTACGGATAATATAAAGGGAATCTCCTTGATCCCCCTGGCGGACAATGAATTCTCCGGCGCCGTATTCGGCAATCTTTGAACGATCTGCAATCTGCGTCCGGATTTCCGGGGACAAAGTGGAAAGCACCGGAACACTTTCGAGCAATCCATTAATGTTGAAAGAACTTTTCCGAGAAGCCATTTCATTGGCCTGAAACCGCCTTTCGATATGTTGATGACGGACATCGCGAATTGGAAAGGGAATGGTAATATTATGGCGACGGAGCGCATACCAGAGCCGGGTATTGATGTCCGATTTGATTCTCGGCTCGATGGCGAAGCTGGTATGACAAAATCGAAGTTCATACGTAATGGCAAAATCACCGAATTCGATGAGATAAATATCCGGCGGGGGTATTTTCAAGACCTGGCGATGCTGGCTCAAGACTTGAAGAATGACTTCCCTTACGATATTCGGGGGCGCGCCGTATTCTACTCCGATGCGAATTCGCGCGACGAGCATTCGATCCGGTTTTGAATAATTCATGAAGCTTTTATTGGTTATTTCCGCGTTTGGGATATACACCATAATTTTTTCACGTGTCAGCAGCCGCGTTGATTTCCAGGTAATACCCACCACACGGCCCTGCTGGTCTCCCAGTTTGATCCAGTCGCCAATGGCAAAAGGCCGTTCGATCTGCAGCATAAGACCGGAAATAAGGCTGCTTAATGTTGTCTGAGCGGCAAACCCCACCACAACGGTTAATACCGCCGAAGTTGTCAGAATTCCGGTCAGATTGATATTGCTTTTCAGGCGAAGTACAATCACCAAAAGGATTGCATAAGAGGTGAGCAGTATGAGATCGCGTGTGATGCTGGGAAGCTCTTTTTTCTTTCGTAAACGGAGCGGCAACTCTATAAAAAGAAAAAAAGTCAATCGGGCGACCGCCCATGACAGAATCACAACCGAGGCCACTTGAATCCAGGGCGCCCATTCGGCGGCCCATTTTAGATCGCGGGCAATCGATGCGATGATGTGTGTAATGAGATAGAGGATGACAAGCCCGATAGGGATGGTCGGAATTTTCTTGAAACGTTTCGATATAACCGCATAGGTGCTAAGAAAAATAACGATGATCAGGACTTGCCAAAAAAGAGTATCCGTCACAGCATGCCCCCTTCAAACCGATCTGATCTTAGGGATATGGATTAAC
>JBAUWG010000519.1:0-10414 GCA_049583675.1 Desulfobacterales bacterium
GCCGGTAACACCCGCCAAGAGAAAAAACACCAAGAGTAAAATGCCGACACCCAGTTTCTTCAAATTTAACATTCTCCCTTAATGAAAAAATATATTAGAAGCTATTTCAAAATTAGGATTTTCGGTCGAGATCAAGGCGAGGCCGGGGATCAAGGCGCAGGCATACTCTAGTATGTCGAGGACTTGAGACGAGGGCTCAACGCCGACATCGGACGAAAAGGCTTTTTTGAGATGATTTCTAATTTTATTCCAAATAAACATGACTTGTCAAAGAAGTATTACCCGCTGCTTTAGATAGGAGGGGTCGGTATTTTTGTTAGATCTTTTAAATCGCTTGATTTTATGCCCCAAATGTTTATGATTTATTATGAATATGGAACGTAAACCAGCTGACATTTATCAGGGATTTGAGCAAGGCCCTATCCGGCCGCCCAGCGAAGCCAACAGCCTCCTTATCCGTGTCACCCGGAACTGCCCCTGGAATCGATGTACGTTCTGTCCGGTTTACAAAGGCGCCCGGTTTTCCATCCGGTCCAAGGGTCATGTGATTAAAGATATCGATTCGGTTTTTCGAAGCGTTGAGATCATTCAACAGACGGCCCGTGAAAAAGGAAAAGTCCCCCTGGCCAAAATTCGTAAAGCTGCCGGAAACGATCCTCATCCGGATCCCCGTGCCTTTAATGCCGCTTTGAACTGGGTTGCCGGCGGAATGCAATCGGTATTTATCCAGGATGCAAACAGTTTGATTATCAAGCCTGCAGATTTGGTGGAAATCCTGGCCCATCTCAAAATGCGTTTTCCCCGGATCGATCGGGTCACGTCCTATGCCCGCTCTCATACCATTGCCCGAATCAGCGATGACGATCTGAAGGCCATAAAAAACGCGGGCTTGAACCGAATTCACATCGGCCTTGAATCCGGTTCGGACAACGTACTGAAGATGACCCAAAAAGGGGTCACCAAAGAGACCCACATCAAGGCAGGCCTTAAGGTCAAAAAAGCCGGCATGGAATTGTCCGAGTATGTCATGCCGGGGCTTGGCGGCAAAACCTTTTCCAAGGAACATGCCGTCGAGACCGCCGATGCCCTGAATCGAATCAACCCGGATTTTATCAGGCTCAGAACCCTTGCCATTCCCGACAACGTGGCACTGTATGAACACTTTGAATCCGGAATTTTTAAAAAATGCACGGATCTGATGATGGCCGAGGAGACGCTGCTTTTCATCGAATCTTTAAACGGCATTACGAGTATGGTGAAAAGCGACCATATCCTGAATCTTTTTCAGGACCTGGAAGGGAAATTACCGGCGGACAAAGAACGCATGCTCGATATTCTCAGCAGATTTCTGGCCATGACGCCGGACCGGCAATGCCTCTATCAGGTGGGCAGAAGGCTCGGGTTTTTCTCCCGTCTATTCGATATGGAAAATCCCCGGCGCCTGAAAAGGGCTGAAAGGGCCTGCAAAGATTTCGGCATTACGCCGGAGAATGTGGATGAGGTGGTGGATGAGTTGATGAAGCGATTCATCTAGTTTTCGGTGCAAAAAAATCACATTTCTGAACTGGAATTTGAAAACTTAAAGGAGCGCCCATGACCGAGCAGAACGGAGTAATTATTTATTCAAAGGATGGAAACCTTGTGGTTCCGGATTTTCCGGTAATTCCCTTTATCGAAGGCGACGGCATCGGACCCGACATCTGGCGAGCCGCCCGGCGAGTGCTGGATGCAGCGGTATCGCGTGTTTTCGGGGACAAACGCAAAATCCAATGGATGGAGGTCTTAGCCGGTGAAAAGGCCTTTAATCAAACCCAATCCTGGCTTCCCGATGACACCTTGGCGGCCATCAGAACCTATCGCGTAGCCATCAAAGGACCGCTGACCACTCCCGTGGGTGAAGGCATCCGGAGCATCAATGTCGGTCTGAGGCAAGAGCTCGATCTTTATGCATGCGTTCGGCCGGTAAAATATATCGACGGCATCCCGAGCCCTATGCTCAGACCTTCGGAAGTGGACATGGTTATTTTCCGAGAAAATACCGAAGATGTTTACATGGGTCTCGAGTGGATGGCAGGTTCCGACACCGCCCAAAAAATCATTGATCTGGTCAAAGCCGAAGACGGCCGAAGCATCCGGAGCGACTCGGGTATCGGCATAAAGCCCATCAGCCGCTTCGGCACCCAACGGCTGGTTCGCATGGCCATTGAATATGCCCTTATTCATCGGAAAAAAAGCGTTACCATCGTTCACAAAGGAAACATCATGAAATTCACCGAAGGCGCGTTCCGAAGCTGGGGGTATGACGTCGCACAAGAAGAATTCAAAGACAAGACCATTACCGAAGATGTGCTGTGGGATAAACACGGGGGAAAAATTCCATCAGACAAAGTCTTGATCAAAGACCGGATCGCAGACGCCATGTTTCATCAGATTCTGTTGCGGCCTTCAGAGTACGACGTACTGGCCATGCCCAATCTCAACGGGGACTACATGTCCGATGCCCTTTCCGCCATGGTGGGAGGGCTCGGCCTGGCGCCGGGCGCCAATATCGGCGACGGCATCGCCCTTTTCGAGGCCACCCATGGAACAGCGCCGAAATATGCAGGACAGGATAAGGTGAACCCCGGATCCTTGATTCTCTCCGGCGCCATGATGCTCGATTATCTCGGATGGAAAACCGCCGCAGACGGTGTTCGAAAAGGACTGGCAAAGGCTGTGGCGAATAAACGGGTGACGTATGATCTGGCCCGGCAGATGGACGGCGCAAAGGAAGTCAAATGCTCGGAGTTTGCAGAAGAAATTGTTCGTCAGATGTAGTTTTTCAGGATAGTTATGGATCAGAACATTGAGCTGAAATACGGCTCGCAAATCGTCTCCCCGCCGCTTCCGGAACAGGCGGATATTTTTCGGATTCAAGAACCGGATCAAAAAATAACACCGTCTGTGTTTGCATCAAAATTGGAAGTTGGACTCGAACGAATGTGTCCGGATCTATGGGATGTTTCCATTGTCGTTGGGGATAAAACCCGGCTGTGCGGTTATCCGGAATATCTGCCGGTCCTTGTAAAAACCCTCGAAGATTTTGGGGCCCATCGGAACCGAATGACCGTTTTCATCGCTTACGGCACCCATGCTCCGCAATCAGAAGACGTGTGCCGTAAGGCCTATGGAGATGTCTATGAAAATCTCAGATTTATCCATCATGACTGCATGGATGACGGCTGTTTTTCGAATTTGGGAAAAACCTCCAGGGGCACTCGGGCTCGAATTCGAAAGGATATTCTTGACACGACCTTTCTGGTGACGTTCGGTGCAATCTCCCATCATTATTTTGCCGGTTACGGCGGCGGTCGAAAGCTGGTTTTTCCGGGGCTCGGCCACCGGGAATCGATCTATGACAACCATGGACTCTTTTTGGATCGAGAGCGCAGGGCCCTTTCATTGTTTTGCCGGTCGGGCGTTCTGGACCAAAATCCCCTGGCCCAAGATTTGGCGGAATTTGAAACCTTCCGGCCCGCGGATCTGGCCGTCCACGGCATCCTCGACAGCAAGGGCCGGGTCTGCGACCTCTTAACCGGGTCCGGGACCCATCATTTTCGAAATGCATGCGCCGCACACGGAAAAAACTGCGAAGTGGACACCGCCGGAGAATACAGCCTTGTCCTTGCTTCCTGCGGAGGATTTCCAAAAGATATCAATTTTATCCAGAGTCACAAAGCCATTGAAAATGCGTCAAAGTTCGTTCAAGACAACGGAACCCTGGTTGTCCTGGCCCAATGCCCGGACGGCATCGGATCCGACACCTTTCTTCCCTGGTTTGAATTCGGGAGTTGGGAAACAGCGTTTGACAAACTGGCAAAAAAATATGAGGGAAACGGCGGTACGGCCCTTTCCATGATGACAAAATTGCAGCGGATCCGAATTTTAATAGTTACGAATCTCGATGACACGATCTGTCGTACCATCGGCGTTGAAAAAATCTCCATGGATCAGGCGAAGACGGTTGTAAAAAAATCAATTGGATCCCTTGCCATCATTCCCAATGCCAGCATGTTGGTCAAAATTCCAAGATAGACGACCGGTCACACCACGAAATTTTTAATCCGGAATAAATCTTATACACTTGACATTCGATAGGGATATCATTATGCAATCGATAATTCGACCGTGCATAAAAGATTGTTTTGTCGAGAACAATACGATATGACTTGGATCCATTAAAAAATTTAAAGGGAGTATTCATGGGGAAACCTAAATTAAAAGCACATATTATAAATCCTGAATGGTGCAAGGGATGCGGCATCTGTATTCATTTTTGCCCCACAAACGTCTTGGAACTCAATGATAACGATAAGGTATTTCCAGCTCGGGCGACAGATTGTATCTGCTGCAAGCTTTGCGAACTGCGATGCCCGGATCTCGCCATTGAAGTAGAAATCGAACAGGACGCGCAATGAGAAAAGAAAACATCAAATTTATTCAAGGAAACGAGGCGTGCGTGGAAGGTGCACTATACGCAGGGCTCGACTTTTTTGCCGGCTATCCCATTACGCCGTCGACGGAAATCGCCGAACTGCTGTCCTACAAGCTGCCCCAAAAGGGGGGTAAATTTATTCAGATGGAAGACGAAATTGCATCCATGTGCGCCATTATCGGTGCTTCCCTGACAGGCAGCAAGGTCATGACCGCCACCAGCGGCCCCGGATTTTCCCTGATGCAGGAAGCTTTAGGGTATGCCGTCATGGCCGAGATTCCCTGCGTGGTCGTCAATGTCCAGCGCGGCGGACCTTCCACCGGAATTCCGACCCATGTCAGCCAGGGGGATGTGAATCAGGCGCGGTGGGGGACCCACGGCGATCATGCCATTGTTACCCTTACGGCGTCCAATCACCAGGATGTGTTTAAAACCACCGTTGATGCGTTTAATATTTCAGAAACCTACCGGACACCGGTAATCCTGCTGTATGACGAGGTCGTGGGCCACATGCGGGAACGATTGGTTGTACCCAAAAAAGGGGAACTGCCTCTGGTTCAGCGGCTCCGGACATCGGTGAAAGAAGGCGTCGATTATCACCCGTATCTGCCCCGGGAAGACGGACGGCTTCCCATGTCCGACTTCGGGGCGGTTCATCGGTACAACGTTACCGGGCTGTTTCACGACATGTGGGGATTTCCCTCGGACAGCCCCGATATCGTGCACGGTCTTCTCCGCCATTTGGTGGATAAAATTCAAAACAATGTTCACGAGATTACCCGTTATAGGGAATACTACTTAAAAGACGCCGAAATTGTACTGGTCTCATACGGATCCTCAGCCCGATCCGCGAATCATGTGGTGGTCAGCAGAAGAGCTAGGGGTGAAAAAGTGGGCATTTTGGAGCTTCAGACCTTATGGCCGTTTCCCTATGATCTTGTCCGGGAAAAGTGCGCCAATGCAAAATATGTCGTGGTGGTGGAAATGAACATGGGCCAAATCATGGAAGAGGTCCGGAAGGCCGTAGACCGGCCCGAAAAAGTCTTTCTGGCCAATCGAATCGACGGGACTTTTATCACACCGACGGATATCCGAAGTATACTGCGGCTGATCCAGGGAAAAGGAGTGTAATTCATGGCGGTAAAGGATTATATCAGAGAAAGATTTTTCCCGCATATCTGGTGCCCGGGCTGCGGACACGGCATTGTGATGAACAGCCTTCTGAGAGCTCTGGATGAGCTTGGTATGAGCAAAAATGAAATTGTCATGGTTTCCGGGATCGGATGTTCAGCCCGTATCTCGGGTTATCTTGACTTTCATACGCTCCATACCCTTCACGGCCGGGCGTTGGCGTTTGCCACCGGCGTTAAGATGAGTCGGCCCGAGTTGAACCTCATTGTCCCCATGGGAGACGGCGATGCATTGGCCATCGGCGGAAATCATTTCATTCACGCCGCCCGACGCAATATCGATTTAACGGCCATCGTTATGAACAACCGCATCTATGGGATGACCGGCGGACAATATTCTCCCCTTTCGGGATATGGAACGATGGCCACCACAGCGCCCTACACCAATATCGACCATGCCTTCGATACCGTTGAACTGGCCACGGCAGCAGGCGCTTCCTTTGTCGCTCGAAGCACCACCTACCATGTTCAGCAACTGACCAAAATTCTAAAACAGGCCATTTTGCACGAAGGCTTTTCAGTGGTGGAAGTTCTGGCCCAGTGCCCGACTTATTTTGGAAGAAAGAACCGTGTCGGGGGCGCCGTCGAGATGATGGAAGCTTATAAAAAGAGTACCACGACCCTTGGATCTAAAGCCAAAAAAGAAAACCCGGATCTAATAGAAAGGGGAATTTTCGTTCAGAAAGAACTGCCGGAATACTGCAGTGAATACGATAAGATTATCGAAAGAGCAAAGGCTACGCTGCCCAAAGAGTAGAAACCCTGATTTGGAACACTATGCCCCGGTTATCCATAAATAGGATGTTTTATTGCTGAATATTTAACTTATTGAAATTCCAAATGACAAACCTCAAATAACAAACAATGCCCAATGACCGAAATTCGAAAATTCAAACAATTTCTTGTTCTATGCGGTTTTGGTCATTGAATATTAGAATTTGAGATTTGTTTGCAATTTGGTGCGTGTAATTTGTGATTTTATAGAGAAGAATTCAGAGGAGATCCATCTATCTCTCATATGGCCAGCATACCAGGCTTTAAATGTAAAAGTTAAAGGAACCAAAATGGAAAGATGCAGATTGGTATTTTCCGGATCCGGCGGACAGGGAGTGATCACCGCCGCCATCATTCTGGCCGAGGCCGCGGTGCTCTATGAAAACCTCATGGCGGTGCAATCCCAGGTTTACGGACCGGCTGCCAGAGGGGGCGCCACCCGCACCGACGTTATTATTTCCGAATCGAACATCAACTTTCCCAAGGTCCTCCAGCCCAATGTGCTGGTCTGTCTGACCCAGGAAGCCTATAATAAATTTTATCCCATTATCCGGCCGGGAGGACTTTTGATTACAGACAGCCGTTTCGTGAAAATCCAGAGGAAGGTGGATGCGCAGCAAAAAGAACTCCCCATGTATCGGCACGTTATGGAAAGCATCGGGAAACCCATTGTGTTCAACATCTGTATGCTGGGTGCGGTGGTTGGATTGACCCAACTCGTCAAATCCGAATCCATCATGGAGGTGCTGAAAGAGAGAATTCCTTCCGGATTCTTAAAGATGAACCACGAGGCGCTCAATTTGGGAATGAAGCTGGCAGAAAGTGTTGGAAACTAGAAGCTGATGTTTCAAAACCCGCTCTCTTCTGCCCATGATACTTCGCCCGCCGGATTGTATATCCATATCCCCTTTTGTTCTAAAAAATGTTCCTATTGTGATTTTTATTCCATAACCGACCTGTCGCTTCAGCCGCTGTTTGCGGATGCCTTGATTTCCGAAATGAACATGATCGGAAAAACCGGTTTGGTATACGATACCTTGTACATCGGCGGCGGCACTCCGTCGGTTCTTGACGATGTGGTTTTAGAAAAAATCATCGACGCTGCCGGACAATATTTCCATATCTTATCCAATGCTGAAACCACCCTGGAAGTCAACCCCGGCACGGCGACCCTGAACCAATTTATAAATTACCGGAAAGCCGGCGTCAACCGGATCAGCATCGGCATCCAGTCTTTCAATCCGAAAAATCTTGACTTTTTAGGAAGAATCCATTCGGCCATAGATGCCGAGACCGCGGTAAAATGGGCCCAAAAAGCTGGATTTGAAAACATCGGACTCGATCTGATATACGGGATTCCCGGTCAAACCAACGAATCATGGCTCAAGGATTTGCAAACAGCCGTTAAATTACGGCCGCAGCATCTTTCCTGTTACATGCTCTCTTATGAACCGGGCACACCTTTGCACATGGATCTTCAAAACCATGCTTTTAAACCCCTTCCCGAGCAACATGTCTGCAAGCTGTATGAGACCACTGTAACGTTTTTAAACACTCATCACTATGTTCAGTATGAAACATCAAACTTCGCCCAAGAAGCTGTAGACAGCCGCGGCACTAAAAGCGCTTTGACCTATGCCTCGCGACATAATATGAAATACTGGAATTTTGCTCCGTATATCGGACTGGGTCCTTCAGCCCATTCCTTTATGGATCAAAAGCGATTCTGGAATCATTCAGACGTGCAAAAATATATCCAAGAACTGGCGGCAAGCAGGCTTCCGCGTGCGGGAGAGGAATCGTTGATCCGGGAACAACAGTGGATAGAGGCGGTTTATCTGGGTCTGAGGCAAACCAAAGGCATTGCCGTTGGCGCGTTTGATAAAAAGTTCGGCGTCAACTTCAACGCCAGGTACGCGGCGATTATATCGGACTTCCAGGAAAAAGGTTTAATAAAGTCATCCAAAGACCGCTGTGCGCTGACTCCCAAGGGAATGTTGTATCTGGACAGCATCGCCGCTCAATTTATATAAAATGTACCCCCGAACGCTGAACCCTGAACCCTTTTACGTGGACAGCGTTTTAATCAGCACGCCGATGTAAAATCTCGCATGGCTCAAGGGGGCGGCCATGTTGGCGCGATGATTGGCCAGGATGCCGCCAAGGGAGCTGTCGGTGATGATCCACGGACTGATTTCTGCGGCCTCACGGCACGATTCAATGGCATGATGGATCGTATCGATCCCCCGCCGGGAATCGATGATCGGTCTGAAATCTTCAAGAACGCCTTCAAGGATGGTGCCCATGGCGCTGGCAACCCCTTTGGCATAGAAGAAGTAGTCGTCGGCCTTAAAGAAACTGACCGAACTGCCGTCGTCCTCTTTGGTTTTGACCAGATTTTCTTCGCAACTTCCCAGCAAGTCTTCGAAATCCATCAGCAAGGGAATTAAATTATCTGTCCGGGTATGAAATTTGGCCTCTCCTTTTTCAAGCTTTTTGATATAGGCCCTGAGTGCACTGAGGCTGGCGTTGTATTTGGTTTCAGGAGACGGGAACCAGTATCTGCGGGCCTTGATCATCAACCAGTTCATGCTGTTTTCAAGATTCTCGTCAAATGCCGCGGTGGCGCCGGTTCTGGATATCCGTTCGGCCAGGGCAACCACGGTGCGACGGGTCACCTCAAGGACCCCCAACTGAAAATTGTTGACGTTGTCCGTAAAATTTAAAATATCATTGGGCCGCCACCCATAGAATCTTTCATTCAGCTCATAATTTAGGGGTGCTATGGCGGCTTCGACAAACGTCACTCCGACGACCTTGGATTTGGTTTCCCCGGCTTCCGGCGCTTTATGGGCCGTTTCTTTTTGTGCTTCAACCATGGTTTTCCCATGTGCTGCCTCTGAAGGATGCTCAGCTTTTTTCTCAGCGGTTTCGTGGGTCGGGGCCGCCGGCTGATGGGTCGGCGCTTGTGCCTTGACTGCCGGAGCCGGGGTCTCGTGCGTCAGCGTTTGCGCTTCCTGGGCTGAACCCGTCATTTCATGGGACGGAGCCTGGGCGGATTCCGTGCTTTTTTCACCATCCTGTTTGGCCCGATGAATGACCTGATCTGCATTGACCACGCCGACGAGTTTGTTGACGTTGTCGATAACCGGTATCGACGACAATCCGTGCCGGTCAATGAGCGACTTGATCCTTTTGGTTTCAATGCCGGTGCGGACGGATTTTATACTGGTGCTCATAAAATCTTTGAGCGGCGTTTCCGGGGAAGCGAACATCAGCTGATTGATGCTAACGCTACCGAGAAGCGTTTGGTTATCATCCACCACAAACAATTGGTCCGGCTGCTTTATTCCGCGGCGGGTGTTTTTAAGATACTGCATTGCTTCATTGGCGGTCAGATCCTTGTCCAGAGCAATAAAATCCATTGTCATGATCCCACCGGCCGTATTCTTGTCATATGCCAAAGAGCCGGTTGCCGCTTCATGGCCTTTTTCTTCTGTTACCGCACGCGGCGGTTCTTTTTCGCCGGTCTGGTGCAAGGTTTCCGGCGGTGGGCTTTTTTGGGGAGACTCTTGAGCCAGCTGATCCTCGTATTTCTGCGCCATCTGCATTTCGGCAGGTTTTTCGAAATACCCGATAACGATGCCGACGACCCATATGGCGACGACCCCTACCAGGGTGAAAAAAATGATGCGTTTGGCGGCAAATCGTTTGAATTCGGCCTTATGGGTATGATCATTTTCACCGGGGGTTTGATTTTCCATAATATCTCCATTTAGGATTTTAGGTTTGTCTGACGAGTAAACCTATATTTACATATTCAGCAATTTTCAAGGAAAATATGACAAAAGATAAACCTTGCACGAGCTGGAGGCTTTTATATGCGAGTCCTTAATAACGCAGCAGATGGAAGCCTCCGGTTCGCCCCTCGGGTGAAAATTAATGAGAAAAAATCTCACCCGATTTAATAACGTAA
>JBAUWG010000520.1:0-1691 GCA_049583675.1 Desulfobacterales bacterium
CCAGCTCAAGGTGTTCCGGGAGGATTTCAGCCGGTTTTCAATGTTAAAATCGATATAGGCTTTGGCCAGCGCGTTGGCAATGTTTCTGGCATTGACGGGATCGACATCCGTAACATTGATTTTCAAAAGCCGTGTGTCTTCCACGTGTTCGATCTGGATTTTGCCCTTCAATCCTGCAACCTGCTGAGACATCTTATCAACCACAACAGAAGGCTTCTTTTCCTTTCCCAGCAACAGATTGAAGTTTTGTTTGAGCGTGGAAAGAAGGGATTTTCGAGGTTTCTTTTTTACCAGTTCGTTGCGGTCGATCTGATTCATCTTGAGGTTTTTGATGACCCATTCCAGCACCGGACGTGACGTAATCAGCTTTAAATGCGTATTGAATGCCAATGCGCCCATATAAAAACTTTCATAGCTCATTGCCTGTCCGGTAATCGGTGAAGTTCTCCGGTCTCCTTCGATGACAATGGTTGCAGTGGTCTGATACACCGGTACCAAGCCGGCATTGTGATATATGGATAGGCTGACGGCGATAAGGCATGCCGCAATGATAATCCACTTGTGCTTTAATAGAATAAAGTAGTATTCGGAAAGGTGTTTGGATGGTTCCTCTTGTGTGTAGCTTTGCGTGTTTTGCATATTTGTGCCCTAACCGAGTCGAAACTTGATTTAATGTTAATCGTTATCCGGAACCTGTTATCCGTTATCGGTTATCAGTTAATGGCAAAGCGCATGGCGCAGAGCGCATAGAACATGGCGCATGATGTTTAGGGCATGAAAACCCTAATACAGCCAAAACTCAAATCGACATTCCTAATAACAAATAACGAATAACAGATAACTGATAACGTCAATTGAGCCTTTTTTGCTCAATTGACGTTATAACCACGTTTCCGGGATATTGATCCGATCTCCGGGCTTAATTTCAGCGTCCGGAATTTTGCCATCCTTCACGGCATTGAGGTTTATCTTGATAATAATCAGCTTGTCCCCGTTTTGACGAATAATCCGGGTTCGGTTCGGTGCGGCGAACTTACTGAATCCGCCGGCCATGATGCAGGCATTCAAGGCTGTCAGCCCCTCCTGATAAGTATAAACCCCCGGACTTTTCACTTCGCCTTCCACATAGATTTTTGACGCGGATAAATTCTGTGACGATTGAAGCGGGACATACACCACATCTCCTGACTGGAGCTCGACATTCTGGTTCATGTCTCCTTTGTCCAACAATTTGTTGAGATCGACCTTTAAAGGGTCTTTGTCCGAATAAGGATCTTGGTTTTGTTTTTTCGATGAGGTACGATCAGACGATGGGTGCAGAATATAAGCGATATTACCATGGTCTGCAGAGGCACCGCCTGCCTTGGCAATGAGTTCCAGCAGCGTTGCCCTGGATTTCATTTCATATAATCCGGGAGTGCCGACCGCTCCGGAAATATAATAATGGAGGCTGTGGTATTCACTAATGACAATATTGACTTCAGGGTTGACAAAATAGTCGGCAGCAAGGGGCTTGGTGACTTTATCTTCCAGTTGTGATACGGTCAAGCCCTTTGCCATGACCGGGCCAATAAACGGAAAATTGATCATACCCTGGGAAGAGACGGTCATGCTGGAAACATTCTGCTGTTCGCCGCCGGCGAAAATGGTGAGGGTCAATACATCACGCGGACCGATGCGGTAGGCCGTGT
>JBAUWG010000521.1:0-4613 GCA_049583675.1 Desulfobacterales bacterium
ATTGTGACTATATCAAAAATACACGAGATGCGGCGGAGATTGTTGAACTGGCCTTTAAGAAAAAGTTTGCCGAGGAATTTTCATATTCCGGCATAGCTGATACAGCAAAAGCGTCTTAGTCGCGAACACGCACAAATGAAAAAGCACGAAAAAATAAAATTTCGTGCTTTTTTTGTTAACGATCATGAGTGTCCATCAATAAATGAGGATTTTTGCTCAAGATCTAGGCTTGTGAAAAAAATAACCGCAGGCATATGTGTAATATTCCGAGGATTATTTTTTGAGCATAACGCAGAGATCGGGCAAAAAGACCATTTATGGATGGACACTAATTAGGGGGCACAGCGTTCTCAGCATACACCTCTCCGAATTCTTCACTGAGCACCAATTGTTTGATTTGTTCAAGGTATTCTTCGTAGCGTGAAAGATAAAACGAAAGCGGCCGAGGAAAATTGATCCCCAAGATGCCGTCAATAAACATTTGACTGATCTCACGGTGACGCTGAAGTGTGAACTGCGAGCTGACCAGAATGTAGCGTTCATCGACTGAAAGCGTGCGCAAGAATTGCGGAAACGCCACACGGGAACGGGGCTGGTACATCCAGAAATACAGCATGTCCAGGGCGTGGATCATGATAATTTTTTCGAGATCCCGTGCTTCTGCATTGGCTTTCCGATTCATGTCAGATGCACAATCGAGGATTTTGAAAGACTCTACGTCCGGATAGAGCAGTTCCAATTGTGCATAAATGTCCGAAAGCTCTCTGAACTTGTTATTGTACTCACGCAAACGTGTCCGGATATTCTTGTACCGGTCGGCGGTCCCTTCAATGAAGCCGGCAACAAAATCCGATGCGGCCTTGGATATAATCGCCGCCCACTTTTGCAATATATCATTGACACCCGCTGTGTGCGACATGGTCAGGATGCCGCCGATACCGGCATTCAATATTACGGCTACAGGGATGGACAGGATGCTGCGGAAGAAGTTACCATAAACCGCGCCTTTGGGCAGACCGCGGAAAATATTATGACCGGACAAATAAATACCGTTGGCCAGCGCCATAAATGTATACAAAAGAACCGGGCTGGTCTGGGTCGTGATACCGAACCCCCGATCCAATATCACGGTTTTGACCACATAATCCAAAAGCGGTACGGAAAATCCGGTGAAAAGCAAAGAATCCGTAATACGCGTCCAACTGACGTAATCATTCCAATTCAACAGCGGCGATCGGCGAAAACCGCCGCCGCCCAGAACAGATTGAAGGATATTGCGCAGACCGGTAATTCCGAACCAGATAAAGGCTCCCAGATAGGCCAGCACCCACCAATCCTTGGTCAGGGCAAAGGTTAGAAAAGCCGGAATAAATCCGATCATTACCTTGAGAGCGTTTTTCAGCTTTGAGTTCAAATAGGACCACTGTAACCCCCGCCGGCTTTTTGGCAATTCCGGCGCCTTGAGATAAAGTTCGTTAACAATATTCTTCTGAGCACCGCCAAGTGTCACAATGTTGCCCGAGCGAACCATACGGGTAGACGTCGCCTGAACCTGCCAGCCTTGTCGGCGTTTGACGTTTAATCGGCTGAAACTCGGGAGAATCGTTGCCAAGCCGGAGATTAACTTGTCAAATGCTCTGGCGGTTTCATGTGGAATGTCAATCGTGTATTTGTATGCATTAATTCTTATGGGAATGATCTCACGAACACCCGCCCGGCAATCCAGAACAATCTGCCGTTGCGACCGTCTCGGGAGCGTTTCCTTGATCGCCAGCCCCATTCCATGAACCTTTGGAGAACGGCCTGTGGAATCACTTCCGATCCTCGATTTAAGGGGCTTTCCGGCGTAGTAAGACTTCAATATATCGATATCGTAGAGAATCGTAATCAATTTGTCTATTTGCTGAGCATTGGCCAAAGTTCCCGTATGCCTGAGATCTTCTATAATCTCACGAATGATTTGCTTTAGATGAATCGGGCTTCCTTCGTTAATCGCTTCCTGCAAACGGCTGATTTCGGCAATATGGGCGGTCTTGCCCGCGGCATAATCTTTGAGATTGAATATCTCGAGCCGGGTGATCATCCCTTGGCAATCGTATAACAGCTCGAGGACATCCCCGGCTTTCAAATTGGTTAGATTCAGCGTCACCCGGTATCCCGAATGGAGTTGAGCGAGTCGTCTCAAGATTTCAAATGAACCGAGTTGCAACAGTTCCGGGACATCCGGGCCATCGTCCACCATATCCGGATATCTGATCCCGGGGTTTTTTTCAGGCGCCAGATACCCGTCGATGACGGATTCGAAATCCTGTGTGTTCATGGATTCGATCCATTGGGTGATGGTATCTCGCCGCTCGGGGCTTGCCTGGAGAAACTCTTCCTTTAACCGATCGGTTTTCCCCTGCAACACTTTCAACATCCGGTCATGGATGAATTTCGCCAGATGCAATCTTGATTTCTGCCCAATCCCCACGTACGCCAGAAATTCTTTTTCATCAATGGAGGGCAACTCGATTCCGTAAATCCGATTGAACTCCGGACGGTGGCTTTCATTAAATTTCTTAAGAAGCGCCGGAACATATTCTTGTTGATAGATCGAAACCCTGCGGCCGGCTTCCATGATCTTCATCACTGCCGCTTCGGCAAGAAAGCATAGGAATGCCTGTGCATCGTTAAACCCGCGAGGAACCCATATCAATTGTACGTATTTGTCACGGAATCGCGTGTAAAATTCAATGCCGATTCGAATGTCAATTTTCAGAATTTTGGCGGCTTCAAGAAGTTCGGCCGCAAAACGCGGCTCGATAAAATTGTAGTGGATCACCCGCAGGCGTTGGATGCCTTTTATCCATGCATCCATAATAAGATGGGTGGAAGACTTGCGCCCTTTGGTGTTGACATCGTGAACATGATCGTCGAATGCAATTTGATTCCAATCTTCGGGCATCTCCAAGAGATGGTAGCGTTTGAGTTGCCGCCGGATGATGCGCGGCTTTCCGGATGCCGCTATCCGGAAGTCGTGGGCCAGTTGAAGTTGCTTGCGGTAATCGCCGCGAACCCTCACCAAGTCCTTCATGATTTGCAGTAACACCCTGGCGGTATTTTTCGGCATCGGGCCTTCAGCGGTATCGATCACTTCATTGTGCAAGAGACGCAACGCATGGATACGTTCCTCAACCCCGCCGACTTCCAGAGAACTTAACAGGTGGACCACCGCATAGGCGATCCGCAATCCCCTGGTCTCAGTCATTTCTTTGATGCCGTGGGAATGGAAGTACGGATAGTAAAATCGGCGGGCGTACTTGTAGCTGCTTTTCCCTTCAAGAACATCGTTGACGATTCGGATCAGCTCGTGGTCGTGTTTGTCAAAAAGTATCCCGGAGACTTTATCGTTCATAAATCGGCTGCGATAAAAACTTGTTCAATCGATTGACGTTTGGTCAAAACTGATGGTTTCGTAAAAAGTCTAAAATTCACCACGAAGGGCACGAAGGAATAAAACAAAATATAATAATTTCAATCTCGTTAACTTCTTGTTCTTCGTGGTTTTAAGTGAAAATGCGCTTTATGCAAATCATGCAAAAGACATGCCATTAATTAAACACAATTGGCTTGATACGTCAACCTCTTGAGATTCAGAAGAAACTCACCATGAAAACTTAGTTTTCAAATGATGACTGTTTTTAAGTTTATCGGAAGCGTTTACCTGAAAATCATATGCTTTGATTTATGAATCTGCCGAATATAAGGCTGGATCCTGCCGCATTATCAGGGCGTTCAGGATAAGTGGAGGCAAAATCGTTGTGATCATAATGACAATCACCATCATAGAAAAAATATCATCGGGCAACACACCTAGGGCTTTTCCTGTTGCAGCAAAAATCAATCCGACCTCGCCTCTGGGTACCATGCCCCAGCCGATAATCGATTTACGAACGCTCCCGGCAACGAACCCGGCAACGATCTTTCCGCCGAATGCTGCAATGGAAATGGCTGCGGCCAATATCAGGATACGCACATTAAACAGCGTTTCAATCCTCACTTGCATGCCGGTCAAAACGAAAAAGATAGGGACCAGGAAGTGCCCCAACGGTTGAATGAGCTCTTTGATATGGTTACGTGCAAGGGCTTCCAACACATTCGAAACTTTTTTTCTCACTTCCGGGCTTGCCTGCCGGATGCTTTCATTGATGTCGGAGACAACACCGGGGGCATCAAAATGCCGAAAATGCACCGGTTCTAAAACCAGTCCGGCGGCAAAGGCGCCGACAATGGCAGCCAGACCGATCAATTCCGCAACGTACGCAAAAATCAACCCAAAACTCACTGCCAAAATGAGTTTCATACCGATTCCCGGGTTTATTTTTGAAAAGAACCGCCCCAGCCTCGGCGCGAGAAGCCGTCCTAAAAAAATGGCGCCACCTAAAAAAAGAATCGCCTTTGCAGTAATCCAGCCAATGTCCATGAAACTGACCTTTCCGGATTCCGCCATGGCTTTAACTACAGCCAGAATCGCCAAACCCATGACGTCGTCGATGACCGCTGCCCCCAGAATGATTTGAGCCTCAGGGGTTTTCAGTTGGCCCAGATCATGGAAGATCCGTGCCGTGATG
>JBAUWG010000522.1:0-8124 GCA_049583675.1 Desulfobacterales bacterium
CGATTTCACGGTTAAAAATTCTTGCAGCGCATGGGCCGCTCCATAGGCTTCCATCGCCCAGACTTCCATTTCTCCAAGGCGCTGACCTCCGAATTGTGCTTTCCCGCCCAATGGTTGCTGCGTCACCAGCGAATATGGGCCGATGGACCTGGCATGGATCTTGTCATCCACAAGATGATGAAGTTTCAATATATACATCGTGCCGACGGTAATCTTTTCTTTAAAAGGTTCACCGGTGCGTCCGTCATAAAGCGTTGTCTGGCCGGTCGGACTGAGTCCCGCTTCTTCCAGGAGAGATTTTATTTCTGCTTCTTTGGCGCCGTCAAAAACCGGTGTGGCCATGTGGACACCGTCTTTATAATCTTTTACGAATTCAAACACTTCTTTGTCATCAAAGCCGTCGACCATCTCATTCGTAGACGGTTCTTCAAATATTCTTTTGATTTTGTCTCGAAGCGCTTCAATCTTATGTTCTTCAAGAAGTTTATTGAGTTGATCGCCAAGACCTTTGGAAGCCCAACCCAAATGTATTTCTAGAACCTGGCCGACATTCATCCTGGAAGGCACTCCCAAAGGGTTCAAAATCATGTCCACCGGGGTCCCGTCTTCAAAATATGGCAGATCCTCCTGGGGAAGGATTCTCGACACGACGCCCTTGTTCCCGTGCCGACCGGCCATTTTATCACCCACGGAAAGCTTCCGTTTCATGGCGACATAGACCTTAACCAGTTTTATAACGCCCGGCGGGAGGTCGTCTCCTTTTTCATATCGGCCGACCTGCCGCTCGAACTCGTTTCTGCAGATGTCACACTGTTCCCGATATCGCTCAAGCATATCGTGGGTCTGCTCGGTCAGCTGAGAGTCCTTTAACACAATCCCTTCAAGTTGAGCCACCGGTATTTCCGCCAGCGCATCGGCGTTTATGGTATCCTCTTTTTGAATCAGAACTTTTTTCCCTTTTTTCAAAGATGAAAGACTGGTCTGCCCAACCAGTAATTTTTCAAGCTTCGTGCGAACCACAGCCTGAATAACGGAAAGTTTATCATCTCTTTCTTTTTCAAGGCCGGCGATTTCGGTATCTTCGATCCATCGGGTGCGTTCGTCCTTTTCGACGCCGCGCCTTGAAAAAACTTTGGCATCTATAACAATTCCCTGAACGCCGGGAGGAACCCGCAGAGAAGTATCCTTCACATCTCCGGCTTTTTCTCCGAAAATAGCTCGCAGAAGTTTTTCTTCAGGCGAAAGTTGTGTTTCGCCTTTGGGCGTAATTTTACCCACCAGGATATCTCCCGGATTCACCTCGGCGCCGAGCCGGATAATACCGCTGTCATCCAGTTCCTTTAAAGCCTCTTCACCCACATTTGGGATATCGCGGGTGATATCCTCCTTGCCAAGCTTGGTATCCCTGGCAACGACTTCAAATTCCTCAATGTGTACAGAGGTATATACGCCGTCCCGATGAAGCCTTTCACCCATGAGAATGGAATCCTCAAAATTATATCCACCCCACGGCATGAAAGCCACGGTAATGTTTTTTCCAAGGGCAAGTTCGCCGTGGTCTGTTGCCGGGCCGTCAGCGATGATCTGTCCGGCTACTATTTTTTGTCCTTTTCTGACAATAGGGCGTTGATTAAAACATGTATTTTGATTGGAACGAATAAATTTCGAAAGGTTGTAAACCGTCACCGGCATCTCGGAAGATTCGTCGCCATCTTTGGCGTCATGTCTCAAAACGATCCGGGAAGCATCCACATCCACAACGATGCCGTTATGCCGCGCTACCACGGTAACACCGGAGTCCTTGGCCACCACTCCTTCGATGCCGGTACCCACCAAAGGCGCCTTGCTGACCATCAAAGGAACGGCCTGACGCTGCATATTCGATCCCATTAATGCCCTGTTGGCGTCATCATTTTCAAGAAACGGAATAAGGGATGCTGAAACACTGACCAGTTGGTTGGGAGAAATATCCATCAGCTCGATATCATTCGCTTTTACCATCATGAATTCACCGCCCACCCGCGACGTTACCAATGGATTGACATATCTTCTTTTTTCGTCAAGCAACGCATTCGCCTGGGCAATGGGATGTTCTTTTTCTTCAAAGGCGGTAAGAAATCTTACATCTTCAAACACGGTACCGCCTTTAACAACGCTGTACGGTGTTTCAATAAAACCATATTCATTCACCCGGGCGTATGTACTCAGAGATACAATCAGGCCGATATTGGGTCCTTCCGGCGTTTCTATGGGGCAAATTCGTCCGTAATGCGACGGATGAACATCTCTGACCTCGAAGCCGGCCCTTTCACGGGTCAATCCTCCGGGGCCCAGAGCACTCAAACGTCTTTTGTGCGTTGTTTCCGACAGCGGATTGGTCTGGTCCATGAATTGGCTGAGCTGGCTGGTTCCGAAAAACTCTTTAACCACCGCTGAGACCGGCTTGGGATTGGCAAGATCGTGGGGCATCAGGGCATCGACCTCTTGCAGACTCATCCTTTCCTTAATGGCGCGTTCCATTCTGACCAGCCCGATACGGTATTGATTTTCAAGGAGTTCCCCGACGGCACGTACCCTGCGATTCCCCAAGTGATCGATATCATCAACCGAACCCTGCGTATCTTTGAGTTCCAACAGCGTTTTCGTTGTAAGGAGGATATCCTCTTTCCTAAGGGTTCTTAGCTGAATGGATGAGTTGATGCCTAAACGAATATTGATCTTCATTCGCCCGACGCCGGAAAGATCATAATATGAAGACTTGAAAAACATGTGATCAACAAAATCTTGGGCCACTTCCGGTGTCGCAGGATTCCCGGGCCTCAGCCGCCGGTATATCTCAATGAGCGCCCCCTCTTTTGTTTCGACTTTATCCAAAAGCAATGTCTTGTGAATGGAATCACTGGTGGTCACGCCGTCAATATGAAGCAGATCAAATTCGGCGATACCGGCATCTTGCAGCGCCTGGTAAGTTTCTTCGTCAAACTTCTGGTTACATTTGACTATCGGATCTCCATTTTCGGGGTTAACAATCGTTTTGAAAAAAACGCCGTTGGTAATATCTTCGACACTGATTGGAATCATGTCGATATTCGCTGAGCCGAGACGTTTAAGTGCAACTTTGGTAAACGCCCGTCCTTTAGTAATAATGGTTTCACCGGTTTGGGGATCCTTGACATCCCGACTGGCACGTTGACCTTTCAGCAGGTCTTCATCAATTTTTTTAAACAGCCGTTTGCCTTGCGAAATGAATTTTTCCGTTTTATAAAAATAGGCCAGAATGTCTTCGGAATTATACCCGAAGGCTTTAAAAAGAATGGTAATCGGAAGCTTCCGGCGCCTGTCAATCCGAATATAAACGATATCTTTATGATCGATCTCCATATCGATCCACGACCCGCGCACAGGGATAATCCGGGAAGTATATATGACCTTGCCGCTGGAATGCGTCTTGCCTTTGTCGTGATCGAAAAACACGCCGGAAGATCTGTGAAGCTGGCTTACCACGACACGTTCAGTACCGTTAATGATAAATGTACCATTATCGGTCATCAAGGGAATCGTACCAAAGTATATTTCCTGCTCTTTGATATCGCGGATATTGGTAACCCCCGACTCTTTATCGATGTCGTATACAACCAGTCTTACGGTGATACGAACCGGAATCTCATAAGTCATTCCCCGGTGCATGCATTCCTGAACGCTGTGTTTGACTTCTCCAAATCGATACCCCACAAATTCAAGAGAAGCGGTCCCTGTGAAATCTTTTATGGGAAACACCGACTTGAACACCGCTTGCAAACCGATCTCTCTTCTTTTTTCCGGAGGAACATCCTTTTGCAAAAATCGATTGTAGGATTCCTGCTGCACCGCAATAAGATTTGGAATATCAATTATTTTGGCTATTTTTCCAAAATTTTTTCTTATGCGTCTGTTTGCCAAAAGCCTTTCCGACATTGTATCTCCAATATGTAAATTGGGTTATAGGGTATAGGGTTTAGGCTTCTTAACCGGAGGCTTTATGCGATATGCCTTTACCGGTCACCTATGACCCATATATTCCGGGTTCGCCGTTCCGCGTTCAAGGTTGTCGATGCCTACGGCATGCCGACATTACCGAGCCGTGAACCTTGAACGCTGAACCGCTGAACCGGGGTACTACTTTATCTCAACCTGGGCGCCAGCTTCCTCAAGTTGGCTTTTAATTTTTTCAGCCTCTTCTTTTGAAACCCCTTCCTTGACGGGTTTGGGGACCTCGTCGACCAAGGTCTTTGCTTCTTTCAGTCCTAACCCGGTAATCGCCCTGACTTCCTTGATAACTTGAATTTTCTTATCGCCAAAAGTCGTCAGGATTACATCAAATTCGGTTTTTTCTTCTTCTGCAGCGGCACCGCCTTCAGCAGGACCGCCAACGGCAACCGCAACAGGTGCGGCTGCAGAAACTCCGAATTTTTCTTCCATTTCTTTAACCAGCTCGGACAATTCGAGCACCGACATATTTGCTATAAATTCAATGACATCTTCTTTGGTAATATCTGACATTTTGATTTTTCCTCCAGTTTGCTTTTAACATTGGGGTCCTTTCGAACTCGCTCTTATCAAGCGGCTTCCTTTTGTTCCTTTATGGCCTGAAGTACATTTAAAAACTGCACCGGTATGGCGTTCAGGACCCGGACAAAACCCGTGGCGACACCGTTGGCCGCCGAAAGGAATTGTCCCAGAAGCACTTCTCGAGAGGGAAGGGTCGAAATCTTTTTGATAGCGTCTAAATCGAGCACTTTGCCGTCCATTACACCGGTTTTAATTTCGAGTTGACTGTATTCTTCTAAAAACTTTGTCAACACCTTTGCCGGCGCTATCGGATCAACATAGCTTAAAGCAACGGCGCTCGGGCCTTTAAACCGATCTTTAATCAATGCAACGTCGGTTTCTTCGGATGCTCTGACAAGCAACGAATTCTTCACCACTTTATATTCAATCTCATGTGCTCTCAATCGTCTTCGCAAGTCATTTATCGTCTCCACATCAAGTCCCTTATAGTCGGTGATGATGACGACTTTCGACCTTGCAAACTTGTCATGCAAATCCTTTACGATTTCTTTCTTTTTATCTATCCGCAAAAGCTAAAACACCTCCTTCCTTGATCTGTAAAAACCGGAGGAACAACGTATCACAATACAATGTCTCGGTAGGCCGGCATTGCCGATTAAACACATACAAGTGAACCTACGGTCTTTGACAGAAATATTGAATTATTTTAGGGATGGCAGCACCTAAATTGCCGGCTCGCGTGCAAAGAACTCTATTTGAATAAATCCTTAACGCTGGCCGCATCAATTTTGACGCCGGGTCCCATGGTCGTTGAGATGGCAATACCTTTCAGGTAGGTTCCCTTGCTGGAAGCCGGTTTGAGTCGAAGGATCGTTTCTAAAAAGACCGATGCATTCTGAACAATCTTTTCTACCCCAAAAGAGACTTTGCCCATTGGAACGTGCACGATACCCGCTTTTTCAACCTTAAAATCAATTTTACCGGCTTTGATCTCTTTGACCACTCTGGCCAAATCAAATGTCACTGTTCCGACTTTTGCATTGGGCATAAGCCCTCTGGGACCGAGAAGCTTTCCTATTTTTCCGACAGTCCCCATCATGTCGGGTGTTGCGACCGCTTTATCAAAGCCGAACCATCCTTCTTTTATTTTTTCTATTAAATCATCGTTCCCGACAAAATCCGCCCCCGCGTCTATCGCTTCTTGCTCTTTTGCTCCTTTAGCGAATACGAGGACTTTCACCTCTTTACCAAGGCCGTTGGGCAAAATTACGGTGCCGCGCACCATCTGATCGGCGTGTCTGGGATCCACACCCAGTCGAACCGCCACATCAACAGTTTCATCAAATTTTGCATACGATGAATTGATGGCTATTTGGACGGCTTCGCTGAAACTGAGCTTTGCCTTTGCATCAACCTTTTTACTTGATTCTAAATATTTTTTACCCCGCTTCGGCATGATCTTATGTCCACTCCTTTTTAAACAACTTCAATCCCCATACTTTTAGCCGTACCGGCAATAATACTACACGCCGCATCCAAATCATTCGCGTTCAAATCTACCATTTTTTGCTTGGCAATCTCTTCAAGCTGCTGCCGTGTAACCTTGCCGATTTTTTCGCGTTTTGGATCGCCGGCACCCTTAGCAATTTTTGCTGCTTTCTTTAAAAGCACAGATGCAGGCGGTGTCTTGGTTATAAAAGTAAAGGATCTGTCCTGATAAACTGTAATCACGACGGGCGTAATCATGCCTTCATCATTGGCAGTCCTGGCATTAAACGCCTTACAGAAATCCATTATATTTACACCGTGCTGTCCCAGCGCGGGACCGATCGGCGGCGACGGATTCGCCTGGCCGGCAGCAACCTGCAGCTTTATCTGTGCCATAACCTTTTTTGCCATTTTTTTTTACTCCTGTCTCTCCGCTTGCCCCGCAGGAATCCGACCGGATCATTTTACAAGGGCTTTTACGCGTTTTATCCTAATCCCGATATATCTCGATAATCATCATTGAGCGATGCAATCTGTTACTTTATCTCGCTTTTGTATGCACGCAACGCGTGTCAAAGTTTTGTAACCTGAACGAATTCCAGTTCCACCGGTGTTGAACGGCCGAATATACTGACCAGAACTCGTATTTTCCCCTTGTCAGGGTTGACTTCATCAACGACGCCGTTAAAGTTTTTAAAAGGGCCGTCTATTACGCGAATTTCGTCTCCGGTTTCAAAGAAATATTTGGGTTGCGGTTTTAGTTTTCCCGCTTCCATTCGATTTAAGATTTTCTGTGCCTCTTCATCAGATATGGGGGTCGGCTTTTCACGACCGCCAAGAAACCCGGTGACCTTGGCGGTATTCGTTACGATGTGCCACGTTTCATCATCGAGTTTCATCCTGACCAATATATACCCCGGGTAAAATTTTCTAGAAGATGTTTTCCGTTTTCCTTTCACAAGCTCAACGATTTCCTCTGTCGGAACGATCACTTCGCCAAACTTATCGGAATGAGAAGAAGACCCTATACGCTCTTCCAAAGCTGTCTTTACTTTGCTTTCGAACCCGGAATAAACATGGACGATATACCATTTAAGCGACACTTTCTCCTTCTCCTTGCTTTATTTAAGAACCATTTTTACGATACTTTGCAGCCCCATGTCGATTATCCCGAGAAAAAGAGCGATGATGATCGTCAGAATAAGCACGACAACAGTAGATCCGATCGTTTGTTTTCGTGTCGGCCACACCACCTTCTTTAGCTCAATTTTAACTTCTCTAAGAAACTGAAGCCCCTTATCAATGTATCCCTTAAACTTCCCGGGCTCGGCTTTGGTTTTCGCCAGTGATTTTTGCCTGGATGAATAAGGTTTTATTTTAATGGTTTTGGCGGAATTCGGAGATACTTCGGTCTTTTGTTCAACAGCATCATTTGTTGATAGCGCCGATGAATCCTCTGTGGAATTCTCTTTTTTCTTTTTCTTTACGCTTGGTTTCTTTTTTCTCTGTAAACGTGCCATTATTAATTTTTCAGTTATATTTTTGGCAGGCCAGGAGGGATTCGAACCCCCAACACCCGGATTTGGAGTCCGATGCTCTACCGTTAGAGCTACTGGCCTGCATAATTCGGCCCTTCAGGCGTCCGATCGCTTCTATAGTCAAACGAACCATATCTGACAAAATTCAGGTCATAAACGGTTTTGTTCACTTGGTCTCTTTATGCATCGTATGTCTTCTGCAAAACCTGCAATACTTGCTGAATTCCAACTTGTCCGGTGTTGTACGTTTATTTTTCGTTGTCGTATAATTTCTTCTTTTGCATTCATTACATGCAAGGGTAACAATTATTCTCACCAGAAAACTCCTTCAGATGTTACGCTAAAATATCGCTCACCACGCCGGCGCCCACTGTCCGGCCGCCTTCCCGGATGGCAAACCGCACTTCCTTCTCCATCGCTATGGGCGTTATCAACTCTGCCGTAATCGTTATATTGTCACCGGGCATCACCATCTCTACCCCTTCCGGCAATGTTAAATTCCCCGTAACATCCGTCGTCCGAAAATAAAACTGCGGCCGATACCCGTTGA
>JBAUWG010000523.1:0-4695 GCA_049583675.1 Desulfobacterales bacterium
GATCTGGTTGAATCCGTTGCCATGAAGGTGGAGAGTAATAATTTCCGGGTGGCCAAAGCTTACGACGGCATTGAGGCGTGGGAAAAAATTAAGGAAGAAAGACCGGACTTGATTATTTTAGATGTCATGATGCCGAGAAAGAACGGGTATGAGCTGTGTGATGAGCTTAAAAAGAACAATCAATACAAAGATATTGTCGTGGTGCTTCTTACCGCAGTGGGAGATGCCGTAACAACGACCCAATATACCCATTTTGGCGGCAAAACAACTCTGGCTGACGATTTTATTCCAAAACCCATCGATCTGGACAGGCTGATGGAAATTGTAAAAGAAAACCTCGAATAGGCGGTGATCGTCTTCCGATATTGAAACAAAGTTTTTTAATAGGGATGGTTCCGGTTAAAGGGGAAGATTTTTCTTCCCCTTTCTTCAACATTTTAATTCCTTATGAGCATCACTCAGACAGGTCTTAACAAAAAAATACGAATCAATGGTCTTAAGCTCAGTACGAAACTGGTACAGATAAATCTTTTAAATGGTTCCCTCCCTGAGAATACTAGGCCTCTTTTTTTTCGACTCTTATCTCAAAATCAAATAAACATCCCATTTATTTTACTCACCTGCATGGGAGAAGATATACTGGGATCATGCTGTGTTGAATCCGAAGATATCAACCGGATAAAAATAGTAATTGATAAAGAACCTACCCTGAAGGAAAACATAGAATTTATATCGTCTGTGGGTGCTTTGTCCATATTTCCACATCATTCGAATCTGAAACTGCTGGGTTTGTTCTTTTACCTTCTAGGCAAGCAAAACCTGCCGTTATATGGCCTGGCCTCATCCATATCTTCCCTGACATTTATCACGGACTATTCACAATTGGACGAAGCTGTTTCAATTTTACTGGAATATATGGACCTTCCACCGAATCATACCCCGTTCAGGCAGGAAGTTCATGTGATACAAAAGAAAAGGTAACAGGTCCGCCACAAAGACTCTAATACATCAAAATAATAAATTAATAGTATAGGAATTTTCTTTTTGGACACAGATGAACACAGATTATCAAGATTCTTAGATTGCAAAATAACAATACTATCTGTGTATATCTGCGAAAATCTGTGTCCTATTTAACTTGAGGAAAAAGCAGTGGAAACGATTGCCGTTTATTGGGAACCGAAGCCTAAGACATATGGTTTTAAGGAAATTATTGATTTATCTCTGCTGGACATTGAAATTAGACCGGGGAAAATGGCCCAATGGGGTCTTTGGCTTATGGAATTGGCAGATCTGGGTGTCGGTTTCCATCTGATTTCAGCAAAATATTCGACGCATCAAAATTTACGATTGTACATTTTACTTGAGAAGCTTTGGGCAGATGGCGTATTATCTTATATTGACAAGAAAATCGATCGGGATTCCGAAAAAGATTTTCATTTAAATTATCCAGTGGAACTCATAAGCTTTCAGGGGCCTCATTTCGGGGACAGATACGGAATCGCCGATACGGCTATTAAAGCATTGGACGAGCAAGGGGTTCCGGTTTTGATAACCGTATGCTCCGGGGCCGCCGTCTACATTGTATTCCCTGAGAAAAAGCTGCAGGAAGCCAGGCATCTTTTATTAGAGGTATTTGAAGTTCCATAGCAATGGGATTTGGGCTTCGCCTTTATTACTTAATAAAATAAATTGATTACGATCCATAGATGTTTAAAAATCGGCATCAGATTGAGAATATGAAATATATTACAGTAACCGAAGAATTCGACTGGAGAATGAAGATTTTCAATTCCCTACCTTTCCCTTCCCTGATTCTTACGCTGGACAAGGTCATTATCTCTGCGAATCAAGCTTTTCTGGAGAAAAAAAAAACCGATTTAAAAAATGTTGTCGGTAAAACATGTCACCAGATTTTTTATGATAGTGAAAAACCTTGTTCTCCGGCAATCTGTCCTTTCGCCAAGGTAATCGCCGAAAAGAAATCGCAGTCCATACTCAGAAGAACGGAATTTGATGGAGACGAGGAAGTATGGGTCGATCGAATGTTTTCACCCATTCTGGGTGACAATGGTGATGTCAAATTTATAATGGAATGTGTCCGAGATGCCTCACGGGTAATCACTTTGGAGAAACGGTCCATCCATATTCGACAGTTTCTGGACAAGGTTGTACAAAGCTCGCCCAATGCAATTATCTCTGCAGATAGAAATGGAAATCTTTTATTAATGAATCAGGCGGCGGAAAAGCTATTCGGCTATTCTATGGAGGAAGCCATTCGTACAAAAAACGCGGAGGACTTTTACCCGTTCGGAAAAGCACGGGAAATCATGAAGAAATTGAAGAATAAAAATTTTGGCGGAGAGGGAAAGTTAACCGCCACGCGGGTTGATGTTGTTAACGAAGCCGGTGAAGTTATCCCTGTTGAAATGACGGCCAACCTCATATACGAAGGTGACAAGGAAGTGGCCAGCACCGGAATTTTTTATGACCTCAGGGAAAAAATTGCTGCGGAAAAGAAACTCAAAGAGATATTAATCCAGGTCGCTCATTCGGAAAAAATGGCATCTCTGGGTCAACTGGCGGCAGGGGTGGCCCATGAAATCAATAACCCGCTGACCGGAATTCTTTTGTATGCAAACCTGGCGTTGGAACGTTTTGATAATGGTGAAGATCCGATTCGGAAATATTTAAAATCCGTGATCGATGATGCGGGACGGTGCCGGGATATCGTGAAGAACCTTTTGGCATATAGCCGCCAGGCAAGCCCGACCAGAGAAATATTTCAGATCAATTCCCTGATAGAACATAGCTTGAATCTTATAAGAGATCAGGAGCTTTTATTGAATATAACGATGGTTAAAGAAATGGCCGAGGAGATGATGCTGATTCATGCAGATAAAAATCAACTCAGCCAGGTCATTATAAATCTCGTCATGAATGCCGCCGACGCCATGAAGAAAAAGGGGACCCTTACCTTTCGGACATACCGGAAAAAACCCTTAAAAAAGGTATACATCGAGGTTTCGGATACCGGATGCGGTATCTCTAAAGAACATTTATCAAAAATATTCGATCCGTTTTTTACGACAAAAGAAACCGGGAAAGGCACCGGCCTTGGTCTGAGTACCTCCTATGGAATCATAAAAGAGAACGGCGGTCAAATTTCAATCAAAGAAACGAGTTCTAAGGGAACCACTTTTTTGATCGAACTCCCGCTATATACACCTGATGAACAAGTATCGGTTTCAAAAAATAATTAAAAAGGGCGGCCGGAATCATGACGAAAAGACAACCCGATGACATTCTATTTAAGCCTAAAATCCTGGTGGTCGATGACGAAAAGGTGATTCGAGAGGGCTGCCGTGATGTGCTCTCCCTGGAGGGATTTGAGGTCCTTTTGGCTGAAAACGGGGAGCAGGGGTTGGAAATGATTGAAAAAGTGCATTTTGATGTTGTCCTTCTGGACCTCATGATGCCGGGCAAATCGGGTTTTGATGTTTTGTCTCATATTAAGGCACTCCACCCGGACACCTCTATTATCGTCATCACCGGCTACGCCACTGTTGAACATTCCATTGAAGCCATGAAAAGCGGCGCATTTGATTTTATTCCCAAGCCATTTTCTCCGGACCAGCTCAGGGTGGTGGTGTTCAAAGCCATTGAACATACCAGCGCACTCAAAGACATCTCAACCGAAAAATCCAGAATTCGCGTACTCATTAATCTTATCGCCAACGGTGTTATGGTTACGGATGCTGAAAAAAAACTGGTGCTGGCCAATGCGGCGTTTATGAAGATAATGGACTTCAAAGGAGAAGATATCATTGGCCTCCCATTTACAGCGCTTGTTCAACAAGAACAACTTCAACAAATGGTTGAACGTGCGCTTTCCATGCCTGAGAGCGAAGTCACTGAAATAACAGAAGAATTGGAGATTCCTATAAATGGAGAAGGCGCAGCTGCGACCTATGTCGCTCGATGTCGTCCTTTCAGAGACCGAATCAACCGGAATTTGGGAACCATTACCGTCTTAAGCGATATTACTTATTTAAAGGCAATCAACCAGCGCCAATCCGATTTCGTGTCCATGGTCGCACACGAAATTCGAAGTCCTATGAATTCTGTTATGGCACAGATCAAAGTCATTCAAGATGGGCTGGCCGGTGATGTTACGGCAAAACAAAGTGAGATTTTGGGAAGGGCCTCGGAGAAAATTAACGGACTTGTGACCCTTTCTTCGGAACTCTTGAATCTGGCCAAAAGAGAAAACGGGCTGGTTACATTGGAAAGAAAAAGTTGTAATATGTTTGAATTATTAAAAGACCAGGTTGACTTTCATCAACCCAAAGCCCGGATGAAAAAGATTCAAATCGAACTGGGTCCGTTACCGGATTTGCCGCCGGTGCTTGCCAACAAACAAAACATGGAAGAGGTGCTTTCCAATCTCATTACCAACGCAATCAACTATACCCCCGAAGGAGGTAAGATTACCGTAGGCGCTCGTCCGGAAAAGCATCATTTGTGCATCAGTGTCAGCGATACCGGCATAGGCATTGAAAAAGAAGATTTGAACCGAATTTTCGACCGATTCTACCGCGTTAAAAATGAAAAAACTCGATATATTATCGGCACCGGTTTGGGGTTGCCCATCGTCAAAAGTATCGTCGACGCCCATGATGGAATGATTCGGGT
>JBAUWG010000524.1:0-11494 GCA_049583675.1 Desulfobacterales bacterium
GCAATGATTACGGTGCAGCAGAAGATCGTGACAGGAATTCTTTTTATTATGCTTTTTGCACTTGGCCACTGCCTGCCGATCGTCATGGCGGGAAGCTTTACGGCTACAGTTCGGCGGCTGATCGAAAATCGCATCTGGCAGGGAGCGGGTGCCTATTTTCGCAGAGGTGCTGGCGTAATAATAGGATTACTGGGTGCTTATTTCATATTGAATCCGTTTATTGCAGTATAAAAATTGCTGCCGACAAGGAGGTTGCAATGTCTGAAATCAAAAGATTGTCGTTTTTAGACCGTTTTCTGACCCTATGGATTTTTCTGGCCATGTTCGTCGGTGTCTTGAGCGGTTATTTATTTCCTCGCATTCAGAACGTTATCAATTTCTTTCAGGTGAATACCACCAACATTCCCATTGCCATCGGGTTGATCCTGATGATGTATCCGCCGCTGGCCAAGGTCAAATATGAGCAGTTGGGTCAGGTTTTTCGCAACTTTAAAGTCCTTTTGCTGTCATTGGTTCAGAATTGGATTATCGGTCCCATCCTGATGTTTTTGCTGGCGATTACCTTTTTATCAGGGCATCATGAATATATGGTGGGATTGATCATGATCGGCCTGGCGCGATGCATTGCCATGGTGATCGTCTGGAACGATCTGGCATCCGGCGATGCCGAATACTGCGCCGGACTGGTGGCATTCAATTCCATTTTCCAGGTGCTCTTCTTTTCCCTTTACGCATATATCTTCATAACCGTTCTTCCGCAATGGATCGGACTCCAGGGAATGGTTGTAAAAATTTCCATCGGACAGATTGCCGAAAGTGTCTTTATCTATCTGGGCATCCCTTTTATCGCCGGTATCATCTCCCGGGTGATCGGTCTGAAGACAAAGGGCAAAGAATGGTATGAAACAAAGTTCATCCCCAGGATCAGCCCGATTACGCTGATCGCACTGTTGTTTACCATTCTGGTGATGTTTTCCTTGAAGGGAGAATACATCGTCCAACTGCCGCTGGATGTCATTCGGGTGGCCATCCCGCTTTGCTTTTATTTCGTAATCATGTTTTTTGTTTCCTTCTATCTATCCATGAAAGTAGGGGCCACCTACGAACAGTCCACGACACTCAGTTTTACGGCAGCTTCCAACAACTTTGAGCTGGCCATTGCCGTAGCCGTGGCCGTATTCGGCATCGATTCCGGCCAGGCCTTTGCGGCGGTGATCGGCCCGTTGGTTGAAGTTCCGGTTCTCATCAGCCTGGTCAATGTCGCGCTCTGGTTTAAACGCAAGTATTTTCCGTATGCCGTGGAAACCCCGACAGGCGTCTGTCATGTCACCTGTAAATCATAAACAGAGCTGATTTGCTGCTTGTGTAATATTTTGGGAATATTCCACCAAGATTCAATTTTGATTATGACTAAGGCGTTATAAGTAAAAACAGACTTTGCGTGCCTTGCACGCCGAAAATTTTAGCTAAGGAGCAATTATTATGAAAGATCTCAATGAACTGATCGAAATAGGCATGAAGTTTCACGGTCATAAGTGCCCGGCCATGCCTATGGGACTGAGGGCGGGAATGGCCGCCATGAAAGCGCTTAGCGTAGATAGATCACAGGATAAAGAACTTTTTGTGGTCGCGGAGACCGGCAAGGAGCATGCTGCGGGCTGCTTTCTCGACGGCATCATGACTGCGACCGGATGTACTTACGGCAAATCCAATATTGAAAAACGCTATTTCAATAAAATGGCATTTACCTTGATCGACCAACAGACCGGCCGCGCCGTACGCGTATCGCTAAAGCCCGATTTTTTCGAAAAGGCACTGGCTTCGCCCTTTGTTCAAAAGCGCAAAGAAGGAGTGCCGCCGCAGGATATCTCACCGGAGATCGCCGATCCTCTCGTAGAGCGAATTCTCTCAATAGATGAGAGTGTTTTTCTGGATATCGGAGAAATCAATCAAATGGTCGTCACAAAGGGCAAAGGCATCTTCACGGCAAAGCGTTGTGCCAGATGCGGCGAACTGACTTTTGTCAATAAGCTCCGGGTGACTGAGAACAACCAACTGGTCTGTATTCCCTGCTCCGGATACGCAGATTGAGATTGATAACAGGCGGCTTAGAAGCTGGTGTAACGGTAACATCGGAATACTGGATTGATAGTCATTAGTTCGACTTTCAGCCCCTTGTCCCTATTAGTTGGTATACACTGCTGCCGTAACGCCGGCATGGAGAAAAGATGTCTATCTATACGTTAATAATTCTGTTTTTCGTTTTTCTGACGGTTTCCGCTGTCTTTTCGATGTTCGGCCAGGGCGGTGGTGCTTTTTATGTTCCCATGTTGCTGGCTCTTTCCGTGCCAATGTATGTAGCTGCCACCACCAGCCAGGTATTGATCATGGTCGTGTCTCTTTCATCCATCCTGGTTTTTGCCAAGGCCCGGACAGTGGATTGGAAGCTGGTGCTGCTGATTGAGCCGCCCACTAACATCGGAGCTTTTCTGGGCGGCTATTTTTCCCCCTATTTCCCGGTTAACATATCCAAACTTTGCTTTGCCGGCGTACTTATGATAGGCGCCTATTATATGTATAGACCGCCGAAAGCCGCAGTGGAAGCATCAGCCGGTTCAAATCACTGGTGGCAGTATCATTCCACCGGCGTAGCGGTGCCTTATACGATAAATGTGCTGATCCTAGCTCCGGTAATGCTTTTGGCTGGATTTATCGCCGGGATGCTGGGCGTTGGTGGCGGTTTGCTCAAGGTGCCCGCCGTCGTCGTTCTGGGCGGTGTCCCTATGAACATTGCGGTAGGGAGCTCTTCTCTGATGATCGGTGTAACAGCTTTGACAGGGTTCGTCGGCCACCTGCTGCGAGGCCATTTTGATCTTTGGCTGACGGTTGTTTTGGCGGCGGGCGTACTGATCGGCTCGCAGATAGGTCCCCGTATCGCTATAAAAACCGATCAGTCTCAACTAAAAAAGTATTTCGCGTTATTGCTCGTTGTCATTGCGATCTGGCTGATCTATGGGGTCTTTCGGTAGAATGTGATTTTTGTCTCCGGACGGTGAAAGACGTGTAGGCAGCACAGAATATTGTCCGGCGACAGGAGAAGAAAACAGCAAAAACTTTCGGAATATATGAGACGTTTTAAATTTGATTATTAACAGTAAACGCCGGTTTAAACTCAAGAGACATTTTTAAAATGAATTTGAAAAAAGTGCGGATAGAACTGGACATTTCCGATGTCCAACAGGTATTGGGCATCGCCCTGGATGAGGATAAAGACAAGGCACTCGAATATATCAAAGGAAAGCTTGTCAAAAAGATCGAGAAAGTCTTGCAGCCGCATTGAGTGCCGGTTTTCGAGGCCAGTTACGGCCCGTCACAAACAGAACGGTTCGGTCGATGAATGCAGCAGGTTGTTGCAATAGCTAAGGAGGATTCCGATGATTTTGACAGTTTCAAACCGGGAATTTCAGGAGATGCGAATGGCGGCCATGGATGATGACAAGGATGAAGCCTTACGCCTGATCAAGGATTTTATCAAAAAGCTTGAGCAGCAGAAACAACACGGAATGAAATCTCATCTGGATAGATAGGGTATGGCAACATTGATCGCTATCCGTGCATAATAAAAAACATTTACAGGATCAAACCATGAAAACGTTTATCAGAATTGCGCTCTTTTTCTTTTTTATCCCGGGAATCGCCCATGCAATGGATATCACCACCTTGCTAAGCGCCGTGAAAGATCAACCGGAAGTAAAATATGAAGAGCTATCCGTGGCCGGGAGCAAAGAAGCGGTCAAAAAAGGGTATGCCCCTCTTTTTCCTAAAGTTTATGCTGTGGGCTCTTACGAAAACTACAATTCGCCCACAAACTTTCGGCCCATGCCGCCCACGGAAGTCAATGTTTCCGCCGGCGAATCGATCCCGTTTTCAGATGAAATTTTTCGTTACGGTATTCAGGCGAGCATGCCGATTTTTGTCAAAGAAATATTTGACACCGCAAAACAGTTAAAAACAGTGACTCAGAAAAGTAAGATTAAAGCAAAGATTACGCTGATTCAGAATGAATCGGTTGTCGTGTCGTTAAACAGCGCTCTGGAATACCTCAAGCAGACAAAACATTTTATCAAAGAAAGGATCGCTTCACTGGAAGAAACCAGAAAAATTCTTGACATTGGGGTTAAAAACGGCCGGGTTCCGGAATCCGAAGTGTTTAAAATCGATAAAACCATAAAAGGTTTGCATCTGCAGCGCAGCGACATCTTATCCAAAGAGATCGATGTGGTCCGTGACATTTATTCCGTAACCGGAGTCCGGATCGAAGGTCCGGTCCCCATGACGTTAAAAGAACGACCATTGGCACAAGGTGATTATATTGCACTTTCATTGGCTCAAAAAGATGTCGATTCCGCAGAACAAGCGGTGAAGATAAAAAAAGATTATCTTTATCCAAAGCTATTTTTAAACGGCTTTTATAGCAAAAATTACGGAGAGGCCTATAACACCGGAGAGAGCATCGATCGGGATTATGGCGCCGTATCGGTAAATGTCTCTATTCCGCTTTTCGACAGGACCCCTTATATGGATGCAGAAATCGCCAAAATCGAACTAAAAAAGGCAAAAGAGAACTATCGTAAGACAAAAAAAGATCTGGGTGCCAAGGCAAAGAGCCTCGAACAGCGGCGGCCGGTCATCGAAGATGCCATCGGCCGGGCAAAGAAAAACATAGAATTGTCGGAAGAAATTTTAAACATTTCCAAGGTGTCTTTTAAAAACAAACGAATGACCATCGAAGATTACCTCAAGTACGAAATCGATCTTTTACAGGCAAAGGCGGATTTATCCTTATGGGAAAGCAAAAAATGGAGTCTCGTTGCAGAGCAAGCCGTTTTATACGGACAAAATTTATTGGGAGTCGTCCAATGAAAAAAATTATTCCAATTGTTGTTATTGTCGTATTACTGGTTGGCGGGGTTGCGGTTTTGAAAATTCGAAAACATGCGCTTGCTGCCGCCAAACCGCCGAAAGTTTTGGCGGTTCATGTGGATGGCGTCAAACTGGAACCAGCGGAAATAACCCTTACCCTGCCGGTGCTGGCCGAGGTGAGATCCGAAAGAAACGCCACGGTTTCGACCAAAGTTACAGGTAGCATTACTGAAGTACTCAAGCATGAGGGAGACCAGGTAAAAGCGGGTGATTTGATTGCCAGAATCGATGACAGAGAACTGAAGGATAAAATCTCTGCATTAAAATTAAAACTGCCGGATATCGATTATGAAATCGATTCAACAAAAGCTCAGATAGAATCTTTAAATGTTTCTCTTAAAAACGCGTTAGAGACTCACAAGCGGACCGAAGAACTTTTAAACGTTAAAGGCGCATCCATTGAAGAGTTTCAAAAAGAAGAATCTGAAATCTCTTTGCTGAAATCAAAACTGAAAACCACAGAAAATGGTTTGCAGGCCCTTGATATCCAGAAAAGAATCACGCGAAAAAATATCCATGAAATTGAAACCAGCCTTTCCTATACCTTAATTTCATCACCGGTGAGCGGTATCGTCTCCGCTGCATTTGTTACAGAGGGAGAAATCGCCGTACCCGGAAAAGCGCTTTTTTCCATCAGTTCCGATGAAGGCAATTATCTTGCCGTTCATTTACCTGCCGGCATAGAACCCGTATCTTTGAAAGTGGATCAGGAATCGGTACGATTAAGTTCTCTGGACATTGCAGACCCTAACGGCCTCAGACAATACCGGGCACAGATTCCCAAAGGTCTTCGATTTGTATCAGGAGAAATCGTGGACGCATCCCTGGTCGTATTTTCAGGTCGTGCCACCCTGATTCCATTGGATGCCATTTTGAGCCGCGAAGGGAAACAGATAGTGTTTGTTTACGAAAACGGGAAAGCATCACCCGTCTTTGTTCACATTCTCAAAAGCGGCAAAGAAGGCGCTGTCTTAGATGTTCCGTTGGAACATAAAATTCTAATTGTCGCGAAACCCGACATCCTTCTTCGGCTGTTAACCGGGGTGCCGGTAAAGGTAACCGTCATTTAACTGCTGTGCATGGCCACATCCGGGACTAAAAAAAGGATCGCCGAGGGGATTATAAATCATGTTTGAATTTTTCTACAAGCGGCCCCATATGCTGTACAGCATCATCGCGGCCTTTTTTGTCATGGGACTGATCGGGCTGATCGTCATGCCGAAAAACCTTTTTCCGGATGCCGAAAGGCCCCAGGTTGTGGTGATTTCACAAGTTCCAGGTGCAACGCCCGATGTGGTTGCATCCACGGTTTCAAAGCCCATCGAACAGGAAATCAGCACACTGGGACTTGTCCGGGACGTCAGTTCGGTCAATATTGCCGGGATTTCCGTAGTCAAGGCCGAATTCGAATATGAAAAGGGTTTAAATCCAGCGGCGGTAGACGTCAACAATGCACTCAATAAAATAAAATCAAAACTGCCCCCCAACGTCAATCCTTCCATTTACATTGCAGGAGCCTTCACGCTGCCGGTGGATATTTTTGCGTTAAGCCCTGCAAATAAATCCGTATCCCTTGGGGATATCAGAAAGATTGTTGAAAGCGACATCAAGCCCGCACTGTTGAGAAATCCGGCCATCGGGAATGTGGAAGTGTTTGGTGGTTACGAGGGTGCTTTTCTCGTTGAACTCGATCCGTTAAAGATCAGAAGTTATAATATCAGTCCCGATAATGTTATTAATTCACTGGAACAATTTAATAAAAATCTTCCCATGGGATTTGTCAAAGGCGATGACCGGTTCTATACACTCACGTTTTACGGAGAAAGAGACCGGGTTGAAAATCTGAAAAATCTTTATGTGGCGCCCAATGTCAGACTGGCTGATATTTCAACGGTGAGCTGGAGCTATCAAAAACGATTTTCAGGTTATCTGGGCAATGGAAAAGAAGCTATTGCCGTCGCGATTCAGCGCACTCCGGGAGGAAGTGTGCTGGCCACCAGCACGGCAGCGCGCAAGAACATCAAAGCTCTCGAACATCGATACCCGAATATTCATTTTGAAATTTCAGATACCCAGAGAGATCTACTTCAGACCGCCAACCGGAACATGCTGGAAGCCTTGAGAGACGCCATTATTTTCACCTTGATCGTGCTTCTTTTTTTCCTGGGGAATTTAAAAGCGATCACCGCCGCCCTGATTTCAATCCCCATGGTATTTTTCTCCACGCTGGCTATTATCTGGCTCAGTGGCGGTGAACTGAATATCGTCGTTTATACCGCCATTATTCTGGCCTTAGGACTACTCGTAGATGACGCGGTGGTCGTTCTTGAAAATATCGAGCGGCATCTGGGCGAACTCAAGGAAGAGCTGGAAACCGCCATTGAAAAGGGGACCAAAGAGGTTATTGCACCTGTTTTTGCCGGAACCGTGGCCACCATATCCATCATTGCACCCCTTATGTTCGTAGGAGACTTTCCTCAACGTATTTTCAGAAACCTGATTTCTGCTTTGATCATCGCTTTGCTCGCATCCTACTTTCTTTCCATTACATTTATCCCCCATTTTTCAAAATTTTTATACCGAAAAGGAATGAAAAAAAATCGGTTCGAGAATCTTTGTGAAAATCTTTACCAAAAATCCCTGGGGCGTTTGGTAAATCCCTATGTTTCGGTGCTTAAGTTTTCAAACGGCGGGCATTCACTGATACGAAAAATCCTCATGACCGGCGCTGTATTTCTTTTGCTGATTCTAAGCGTTAAAAATATCATGCCGGTAATCGGAAAAGATGTGATGCCGCCCATGGATACGGGCATTATTAAGGCCAATATAAAATTCAGTGCCAACGAAACCGTTGATGAAGCCGTCAACCGAATTCAGTCATTTACAAAATGGCTGCATACACGACCCGAAGTTAAAAAAAGCTCCATTTCCTTCGGCAGTGAACCCGGCGTTCTTTCTCTGGGAAACGGCGCACTTCCCACCGAGGCGGTTATGAGCATCATTTGTGTGGACCGGTTTTCAAGGAAAAAAACACTGTGGCAGATCGAGGATGAAATCAGGGATGAGTTAGGACGTTTAAAAAATGTCAAAAGCGTCGACGTTTATGACTTCGGCGCCACGCCCATGTCTTCTATCAAGGCGCCGGTGGATGTGCGTATCTTCGGAGAGGATTACCGTGAACTGCCGAAGGTCGCCCAAAAAGTCAATACCGACCTCGCAAAAGTCAAAGGCCTGACCTCCACCGGCATCAGTTGGGACAATGATTTTTCTGAAATCGTCCTTAACATTGATCAGAATAAAGCCCAGTATTATGGAATATCTCCGGTTCAATTAGCCGGGCAACTGGCGCTGAAGGGGTTTCCGGTGTCCCTTAACGCCAACCTTTCCACCTTTACCGTGCAACCGGTTCGGCTCTATTACCGAGCTCCGTATGGAGAAAATGCCGAGACGTTAAGACTGGTCCCCATAAAAACGCCAAAAGGGTTCGTTCCGCTTTCACAACTGGCGCAATTGAACTACTCCCTGACCCCATCAAAAATCGAGCGGGATATGATGCTTTACAGTATCGATGTAAATGGTTATCGGGCGAAACGTCCTGTCACCATCTTAACGGCTGATGCGATAGATTCCGGCAAGCATCTTGACACCTCCGGGTTTATCGTCAGCCAGGAGGGAGATATTAAACAGTTGAACGACAGTTTCTCACGAATGATCAAGGCCATTGGAATTGGTGTTATCATCCTGACCTTTGCACTGATTTCCATTTATCGTTCTGTAGTGTTGTCGCTGGTTATGATCGTTGTTTTGCCGCTGTCGATGATCGGCGCATCCTGGGGAATGCTCATCTTTAACAAACCCAGTTGTATGCCGAGCATGGTGGGAATACTTTTGCTTTTCGGTATTATTATCAAAAATTCAGTGCTGTTGGTCGATTTTTACCAGGAGCACCGAAAAACTGCAGCGCCCTTTGATGCAGCCGTAGAAAGTGTCAGAATCAGATATAGACCCGTTATGATGACGGCTTTCGGCACCATTGCAGGTATGATTCCCATTGCTCTCGAAAGAGCGGTGGGACTGGAAAGGCTGTCGCCTCTGGCGGATGTGGCTGTGGGCGGCCTCCTGATAGGAACGATACTGACATTGATTTTCGTGCCCATGTTCGCCTACAGCTTTGACAGGAAAAGGTAATCCAAAAGAAATGTCATCTTGAATAATTCCGGCATAGAATCTTTTCGAAAACAACTTTAGATCGACAAGGAAATAATTACCCAAATGAAATTAAAGCGCAAAAATCATAATAATGATCAAACAACAACTTTTCCCCGGTCTCTATGGAGCAGCTTTCCCTTGAATAAAAGAATATGGATATATCAGTTAAAAAATATTTTGGCTGTTTTTTCAACCTTTTTTTTGACTTCGGTTGCTCTATGCAATGCATCGGATCAACAGCCCGAGACATTGAAACAACTGATAGAAATGTATGACCCGACAGGTTGCCGGGAATGCCATGAAGAAATTTATGACCAATGGCAAAATTCCCATCATGCAAGATCCATCACAGGGATATTTATGGAACGGTACCTCAAGAAGGGGCCTTTCTCGGTGAAGAATCCCAGGCATGCCACCAAAAAGAATTTTCCCTGTTTTAAATGCCATCTTCCGCAACTGGAAAAAGCAACCGATGCAGTGGCGGCAGAAATTGCCGAGGTTATTTTAAACGATGACAAAGCCACTATGAAAAAACTCAACATTTCCTGCATGGTCTGCCACCAGGACAAAGCCGTTGTCCATGGTTTGCCGGAAAGCAACGTCATGTATGGTCCTAAGGCTAAAAAAGAATATCCCGAAAAAGAACACATGAGGGTCAAAAAGAGTCCTTTCATGACGCAGGCTGCCATGTGCGGGCAGTGCCACGGCCTGGGACCCATTTTTGAATTTGAATATCCCATTCAATGCGCCACGCTCTACGGGAGCTACCTGCATGCCTATATCCCGTCCGGCGGCACTCAAACCTGTCAGGAGTGCCACATGAAAAAGGCCGACCATACCTGTCCGCCCAACTTCAATGACAGAAAAGATGTGTCGGAAAGACTGCGACAGGCCCTGCCCCTTGAAGTGGATACATTGAGCTACCGGTTTCAGCCTTTCGAAAATATATTCGTTTCAACCATTGTCGTTAAGACAAAGATCACCAGCAAAACCGGTCACAGAATTCCGGACGGCTGACCCTCCAAAAATCGAGTGGTTCTGGATGTAACCGCCACAAATGATCAAGGACAAAAGATATTTGAAACCTCAAGGATATATATGCCCCAGTCCACCACTTCGCTGGATAACACCATGGTCTACGGTCCTGACAAAAAGCTCGGAATCATCAGGGATACGAGCATTCAACCCTTTGCATCCAAAACGGAATCTTTTGAAATCAAGGTACCGGAAGCCGTCAAAATAGTAAATGTCGTTGTCAGTCTCAGTTATCAACTTCGGCCTGGGGATGTCTATCCAATCCACCGGATCGTAAAAAAAGTATCTCCTGGATCCCCGTAACGAAATATTATTGAAAGATCATATCCCAATTGAGCAAAAACGCTCAATTGAAGTATTTGGAAGCCATTTTCATTTTTTCGTTTTTGATTTCAACCGATAAAGATAAACAAATTTTTTCTTATGAGAAGGAACAAGCGCTTGCAAATTCTCTTCAAGGTCTTCTTTGGTTTTACCGCTGGCAATAACCAGTCCCTCTAAAATCCCAAACCATGCATCGCTTAAACCTATTTCACGAAGTTGCCTACCATACGAGCGGGCGTGAGATTTTCCCAACTCCTGATGATAAATCACCATGAGATTTTTATTCCCATGAATCAAATCTTGAATTTCATCCCAGTAATATTCGAGATTACGCTCATTCTTAAGGTAATATTTCAGTTTGTCCTCATCGGTTTGTTGCTTGTCTTTTGTCTTAAAGGGTAGTGTTGTGATAATACCAAAATTTGCCTTTGCTTCATCATATATATTCTTGAAATTACTACGAATTCCTCCACCAAAAGTCATTGAGTAGGGAGCCATAAATCCGTCATAAATAATATGATTTTTAAAGGGTATTAATATCGTATCAACCATTATGGGCAGATGAGGAAACATTTCTTTTAGATTACTTGAGATCCCAATCACTCCATATGCCCTAGCTTCCGTTTCTGACGACAAAAAAACGGAATAATTCTTAAAATGCCGAAAAATATAAAAAGTTCTCTTTATGAAACTTCTCCAACTTCTAACAATATCTAATTCTTCTAAAGAGAATTTATTGGGATTCTTTTCAACAAATTCATCAATCAAGTCAATATTGTCATATAGTGTGTTTCTTACCTCAACTTTCTTTTCAATTTGCAGTGATAAAAAATCTTTTATATTGACAACTTCCTTTTGTAATCCCAAGCGTAGGTTGACAAATAGCAAAAGAGCCGGGTTTAACTTGTAAAATAAATTTACATGATCTTCTGAAAGTCGCATG